>NZ_JBFTER010000020.1:0-55078 GCF_047229345.1 Cellulomonas jepli
GGCCGGCGGAGCTCCGCGCGCGCGGGACGACGACGGCGGCCGGGGCGCGGGTCGGCCGCGCGGCGCGAGGGCGGTGCTGCGCTCATGCCGGGCTGGTGAGCACGACGTGGGCCGCCTCGGCGAGCCGACGCTCGTTCGGGTAGGCGAGGCGGCCGGGCAGCTCGGTCACCGGGACCCACTCGACGTCCTCCGCCTCACCGTCCGGGTCGCCCTCGACGGTCAGCTCGCCGCCGACCGCCCCGAGCAGGAAGTGGTGCACGACCTTGTGCACGCGCCGGTCGTCGCCGGTGAACCAGTAGTCGATGACGCCGAGCCGGCGCAGCACCTGACCGAGGATCCCGGTCTCCTCGGCGATCTCGCGGACGGCCGCCTCCTCGGGGGTCTCGACGCCCTCGAGGTGACCCTTGGGCAGGCACCACTCGAGCCGGCCGGCCCGGTTGCGGCGCGCGATGACCGCGGCGTGGTGGACGCCCTGCACCGTGCTCACGACGAGGCCGCCCGCGCTGGTCTCCTCCACGACGGGGAGGACCGCAGGGGCAGGGCGGACGGACGCGCTCCGCAGCTCGATCCGGAGCGCGTGCCCGCCCGGTGGCGTGGGTACGCCATCGGGACGCGCAGGGCTCGGCATGTCGACACTGTAACCATTTCGCCCGACGGGTCCCTCACCCTTGGCGGCCCCGTCACCCGCCCTCAGCCCGGCGCCGCGCTCCCGTCGCGCCCGGCGCGGACCCTCACCCACGTCCGCGCGCCCGATCTGGCAGGCTTGGGCGTCGTGCCCACCGACCCCACCGACCTGCTCCAGCTCCGCCGCCGCGCCCTGACGGTCCTCGCGGACCTCGCGCCGGACGCGCTCGAGCTCGGGGAGGTCTTCCGCGCCGCCGGCCACGAGCTCGCGCTCGTCGGCGGCCCGGTGCGCGACGCGTTCCTCGGCCGGGTCAGCAACGACCTCGACTTCGCGACGTCCGCGACCCCCGACGAGACGATCGCGCTGCTCGCCGCGTGGGGGGACGCGCACTGGGACATCGGCAAGGCCTTCGGGACGATCGGCGCGCGCCGGCACGGGCGTCGCCGGGGCGGGGCCGACGTCGTCGTCGAGGTCACGACGTACCGCACCGACGCGTACGACCCGGCGTCGCGCAAGCCCGAGGTGGTCTTCGGGGACACGCTCGACGGCGACCTCTCGCGCCGCGACTTCACCGTCAACTCGATGGCGGTGCGCGTCCCCGAGCTCACCTTCGTCGACCCGTTCGACGGGCTCGCCGACCTCGCGCGCCGCACGCTGCGCACCCCTGTGGCCGCGCGGCAGTCCTTCGACGACGACCCGCTGCGCATGATGCGCGCCGCACGGTTCGCCGCCCAGCTCGGCTTCACGGTGGACGACGACGCGCTCGCGGCCATCGGCGACATGGCGGAGCGCATCACGATCGTCTCGGCCGAGCGCGTGCGCGACGAGCTGACGAAGCTGCTGCTCTCGTCGTCCCCGCGCGAGGGGCTCGAGGTGCTCGTGGCGACCGGGCTCGCGGACCACGTGCTGCCCGAGCTGCCCGCGCTGCGGCTCGAGATCGACGAGCACCACCGCCACAAGGACGTGTACGAGCACTCGCTCATCGTGCTCGAGCAGGCGATCGACCTGGAGACCGGCACGGTCGACGCCCCGACCGGCCCGGTGCCCGGCCCCGACCTCGTGCTGCGGCTCGCGGCGCTGCTGCACGACATCGGCAAGCCCGCGACGCGCCGGTTCGAGGACGGCGGCGGCGTCAGCTTCCACCACCACGAGGTCGTCGGCGCCAAGCTCGTGGCCCGCCGGCTCAAGGCCCTGCGCTTCGACAAGGCCACCGTGCAGGCGGTCGCGCGGCTCACCGAGCTGCACCTGCGCTTCCACGGGTACGGCGAGGGCGCCTGGACCGACTCGGCGGTGCGGCGCTACGTGACCGACGCCGGCCCGCTGCTCGAGCGCCTGCACCGGCTCACGCGCTCGGACTGCACGACCCGCAACCGCCGCAAGGCCGAGCGCCTGTCCCGCGCCTACGACGACCTCGAGGTGCGCATCGCGCGGCTGCGCGAGCAGGAGGAGCTGGCCTCGATCCGCCCGGACCTCGACGGCGCCGCGATCATGGAGATCCTCGGCATCCCGCCGGGCCCCACGGTCGGGAAGGCGTACAAGCACCTGCTCGAGCTGCGCATGGAGCGCGGCCCGCTCGACCACGACGCGGCGCGCGCGGAGCTGCTCGCCTGGTGGGCGGCGCAGCAGGACTGACGTGGAGCGGGCGGGCGTGCGGGCGACCCGCACCCTCGCCCGGCCCGGCGGGCCGCAGCAGGCGCGGCCGGTCCGACCCGCGCCGGACCACCCCGGCCCGGTCCGGCTCACCGGTGCACCGGTGCGGTCCGGCTCACCGGTGCCTCCGGCGCGGACCGGCGGTCCGTCAGGGGATGCGGACCACGAGGAGGCACACGTCGTCCTCCTGGCGCGCGGACACCAGCCGCTCGACGAGCTCGTCGCGGATCTCGCCCGCGGTCGCCCCCGCAGGGAGCTCGCCGAGGGTCCGGGTCAGCTCCGCGATGCCCTCGCGCAGCGAACGGTCGCGCCGCTCGACGAGCCCGTCGGAGTAGACGACGAGCACCGAGCCGCGCGGCATGAGCTGCTCGGCCTCGGGTGCCGGCTCCCCGAGCGTCGTCACGCCGATGGGGGTCGCGAGCGCACCGGAGAGCGCCACGACCTCGCCGTCGGGCAGCCGCAGCAGCGGCGTGGGGTGCCCGGCGCGGCTGTAGGTGAGCCGCCGGTCCCCGTCCGCCGCACCCTCGGCCACCTCGAGCCGCAGGTACACGCACGTCGAGATGTCGGCCATCCCGAGCCCGCGCACGAGCTCGTCGAGGTGCGCGACGACGCGGCCGGCCCGCTCGCCGCTCCATGCGTACGAGCGCAGCACGGAGCGGAGCTGACCCATCGACGCGGCGGCGCGCAGGTCGTGCCCGACGACGTCGCCGACCGCGAGCCCGAGGGCGCCGTCGGGCAGGGGCAGCACGTCGAACCAGTCGCCGCCCACCTGCGCGCGGTGCACCGCGGGGACGTAGGACGCGGCGAGGTCGAGCCCCTCGACGTCCGGGATCTCGGGGAGCAGCGAGTGCTGCAGCGTCAGGGCGGCCTCGCGCTCGCGGAGGTAGAGCCGCACGTTGTCGAGCGCGAGCCCGGCGCGTTGGCCGAGGTGCGCCGCGGTGTCGACGACCGCGCGCGGGAAGCCGTCGACGGACTCGTGCACGAGGCACAGCACGCCGATCACGCGGTCGCGCGCGCGCAGCGGGACGACGAGCGCGCTGCCGAGGCCGAGCTCCCGGAGCGCGTCGAGCTGTCGCGGCGTGGTGCGGTCCGGGAGGCTGGCGAGGTCGACGGGGAACGGAGCAGCGACGTACCCGGACTCGCTCGCGAGCGCCGCGGCGACGCTCGGCGACCGGGTGAGCCACGAGAGGTCCTCGCTCTCGAGGATCCGGGCGGCCGCGGAGGCCTCGGGGTGCGTCGTCGCGATGTGGATCCGCTCGATCTGCCCGGCGTCGGTCGTGACGGTGACGAAGCCCCAGGTCGCGAGCGCGGGCACGGCGACGTCCGCGAGCGCGTCGACGGCGGCGCCGTAGTCCAGGTGGTGCGCGAGGGCGTCGACCACCTCGGCGAGGAGCTGGAGGCGCTCGCTGGTCACGCGGGCCTCGTCGAGCGCCTCGTCGCGCGCGCGCTCGAGCTCGACGCGCTCGGTGACGTCCGCCTGGATGCCGACGTGGTGCGTGATGACCCCGTCCGCGTCGAGCACCGGGCTGATGACGACCTGGTTCCAGAACGGCGTGCCGTCCTTGCGGTAGTTGAGGATCGTCTCGGCGAACGTCTCGCCCGCCCGCAGCGCCTCGCGCAGCCGGTCGATCGTCGCGCGGTCGGTGTCGGGTCCCTGCAGGAACCGGCAGTTGCGCCCCACGGAGTCCTCGGCGGTGTACCCGGTGACGCGCTCGAACGCCGGGTTGACCCACACGAGCGGGTCGTCGTCGGCGTGCGGGTCGGAGATCGTGAACGACAGCTCGCTCGCCATCGCCGCCCGGGCGTGCAGGTCACCGGCGCGGTCCTGGAGCGCCCGCAGCGTCTCCTCCTCGCGGACCGGGAGCAGGATCACGAGCGATTGCCGGGTCAGCGGTGCGGGCGCGTCGGTCAGCGGGACGCCGACCACCCACAGCGCCTCGCGGGCCTCGGAGGTGTCGGAGCGTCGCGCCGCCGTGACCGCGAGACCGCGGGCGGGCCGGCCGGCGGCGAGGTCGGCCAAGGAGAACTCGCCCGCGCCGAGCGGCGCCGAGTCGGGTGTCACGAGCCCGGCCTCGCGCGACCACTCCTCGAGCGAGACGGGCAGGTGCAGACCGGGCGCGAGCTCGTTCGCGAGGTGGTTGGCGAACACGACGGTCCCGCGCTCGACGTCGACCAGCAGGGTCGCGGCGGGCTTGTCGTGCACGACGCGCGGCAGCGCGGCCGCAGCACGAGGGTCTGCGGTCCGCAGAGCGCTCGCGCTCAGGGCATGGTCGTCCAGCTGCACGGGAGAACTTTAAAGTTCCTCGGCCCTGGAAGACAGCGGGGCGAGGGTGACGTCGCTCGCGCCGCGCGCCGAGGCGGCCCGGTACAGCACCGCCGCGACGGCGTACGCGACCGCGAGGAGCGCGAACACGACCCGCGACCAGCCGGTGTCGGGGAGCGTCGCGGCGGCGAGCGCCGCGGCGCCGACGAACGCGGCGTTGTAGAGGACGTCGTACAGCGCGAAGGCCCGCCCGCGGAACTCGTCGGCGGTGTCGCGCTGGACGATCGTGTCGACGGCGATCTTGGCGCCCTGGGCGGCGAGCCCGAGCGCCCCGGCGCCGACGAGCACCGCCCACCGCTCGACCGTGACCGTCAGCAGGAGCTGGCTGAGCGCCGCCCCCGCGAGGCACAGCACGATCCACGCGTGCGGGCCGGTGCGCGGGCTCAGCACCGGCGTGAGCACGACCGCGAGGGCGAACCCGACGGCCGACGCGGCGAGCACCGTCCCGAACGTCCGGAGCCCCGCGTCGGCGTCGGCCGGGTCGGAGAGCAGGTTCCGGGAGATCAGGATGCTCGCGATGAACGTCGCTCCGTAGAGGAACCGGTGCACCGCCATGACCCCGAGCGCGAGGGCGGGGGTACGCCGTGCGACGAGGTGCCGGGCCCCGGCGACGAGCCCGCGCGCGAGCATCCCGAGCGCGCGGCGCAGCTCCTCGCCGGCGGCGCGCGCGTGGGACCAGAGCTGGTCGCGGCCCTGGCGGTGCGCGAGGGCCGACGCCGTGCCCATGAGCGCGGCGGCCAGCACGAGCGCCCCGACGTCCTGCGCCCGCCCCTCGGGCAGCACGAGCCCGAGCACGAGCCCGACGCCGCCGCCCACGCCCGCCGCGGCGGCACCGAGCGTCGGGGTCAGCGAGTTCGCGGTGAGCAGCAGCGGTCCGTCGACGACGCGGGGGAGCGAGGCGGACAGCGCCGAGAGCAGGAACCGGTTGACGGAGAGCGTCACGAGCGCGAGCACGTACACCGCGGGGCCGACGCCGCTCGTCGCCATGAGCACCGCGATGGTCAGCGTCAGGCCGACGCGCACGAGGTTCCCCACGAGCAGCACCTGCCGCCGGCGCCACCGGTCGAGCAGGACCCCGGCCCACGGGCCGACGATCGTGAACGGGAGCAGCAGCACGGCGAACGCCGCGGCGACCCCCGTCGCGGTGCTCGCGCTCTCGGGGGAGAAGAAGAACAGCGTCGCGAGGCCGACCTGGAACATGCCGTCGGAGGTCTGGCTCGTGAGCCGGACGGCGAAGAGGCGGCGGAAGCCGGGGAGCCGCAGGAGCTGGCGGAGCTCGCCGATCACGCGCATCGGGTCAGGCTATCCGGCGCCCGGGACCTGCCGGACGGGACGAGGCCCGGCGCTGCGGGAGCGCCGGGCCTCGTCCGGGTCGTGCGGGTCGTGCGGGTGCTGCGGTCGTGCGTGACGGGAAGGTCAGCGCTCGACGTCGCCGCGGATGAAGGCCTCGAGCTGCGCGCGGCCCTTCGTGTCCTCCATCTGGACCGGCGGCGACTTCATGAAGTACGTCGACGCGGACAGGATGGGGCCGCCGATGCCGCGGTCCTTGGCGATCTTCGCGGCGCGCACGGCGTCGATGATGATGCCGGCCGAGTTCGGGGAGTCCCAGACCTCGAGCTTGTACTCGAGGTTCAGGGGGACCTCGCCGAACGCGCGGCCCTCGAGGCGCACGTACGCCCACTTGCGGTCGTCGAGCCACGCGACGTAGTCCGACGGGCCGATGTGGACGTTGCGGTCCTCCTTCTTGCCGGCAAGGGGGCCCTCGTCGATGTTGGAGGTGACGGCCTGCGTCTTGGAGAGCTTCTTCGACTCGAGGCGGTCGCGCTCGAGCATGTTCTTGAAGTCCATGTTGCCGCCGACGTTCAGCTGGTACGTGCGGTCCAGCACGACGCCGCGGTCCTCGAAGAGCTTCGCGAGCACGCGGTGCGTGATGGTCGCGCCGACCTGCGACTTGATGTCGTCGCCGACGATCGGGACGCCCGCGGCCTCGAACTTCGCGGCCCACTCCGGGTCGGACGCGATGAAGACGGGCAGCGCGTTGACGAACGCGACGCCGGCCTCGATGGCGCACTGGGCGTAGTACTTCGCCGCGACCTCGGACCCGACGGGCAGGTAGCAGACGAGGACGTCGGCACGGGCCTCGCGCAGCGCCGCGACGATGTCGACGGGCTCGGCGTCCGACTCCTCGATGGTCTCGCGGTAGTACTTGCCGAGGCCGTCGTTGGTGTGGCCGCGCTGGACGGTCACGCCGAGCGGCGGGACGTCGGCGATCTTGATCGTGTTGTTCTCCGAGGCGCCGATCGCGTCGGACAGGTCGAAGCCGACCTTCTTCGCGTCGACGTCGAACGCGGCGACGAACTCGATGTCACGCACGTGGTACGGACCGAACTGCACGTGCATGAGGCCCGGCACGCGGGTGTCCGGCTCGGCGTCGGCGTAGAAGTGCACGCCCTGGACGAGCGACGCGGCGCAGTTGCCGACGCCGACGATGGCGACGCGGATGGAGGTCATCCTCGCTCCTTCTCGGTTGTCTGTGCCGGGGTGCCCGAGGCGCCGTCGACAGCTATCTGGATGTCGGTGACGGCCGGGTGGCCAGCACCTGAGGGACGGGCGCGACGCAGGCCGCGCTCGTTGTCGATGAGGTCGTCGAGCCAGCGCACCTCGCGCTCGACCTGCTCGAGACCGTGCCGCTGGAGCTCGAGGGTGTACTCGTCCATGCGGGCCCGGGTCCGGGCGAACGACTGCCGGACCGTCTCGAGGCGCTCGGTGAGCCGGCTGCGCCGACCCTCGAGGATCCGCAGCCGCGTCTCGGCGTCGGTCTGCGCGAAGAACGCGAACCGGACGTCGAAGTTCTCGTCCTCCCACGCCGACGGGCCGGACGACGCGAGGATCTGCTGGAAGTGCTCCTTGCCGTCCGCCGTGAGCTGGTAGACGATCCGCGCCCGCTTGCCCGAGAGGGCGTGCGGCGGCGCGTCGGCCGACTCGGTGCCGGCGATCCAGCCCCGCGCGACGAGCGACTTGAGGCACGGGTACAGGGAGCCGTAGGACAGCGCCCGGAACGAGCCGAGCACGAGGTTGAGGCGCTTGCGCAGCTCGTAGCCGTGCATGGGTGCCTCGTGGAGCAGGCCGAGGATGGCCGGCTCGAGGACGTCGGTACGTCCGCGCACGTGCACCTCCTCGGGCTTGTCGGCCGTGCACCGGCCTGCACCGGCCTGCATGGGCCTGCACAGGCGCAGCAGCCAGAATTCGATGTATCGAACTGATACATCCGCACAGTACGTCGCGGCGATGCCTCGCAGCAACCGGCCAGCGCCGCGCACGGCGGCGGGCGACGTGGAAGCTGCCCTGTGAGCCGCACCACGCGCACCCTGTGCGACACGCAGGCACGACGCGCGGATCGGGTGCTCATGTCGTGAAAACCGGACATCGAACAGGCGCCGGGCCCGGGAGGGTCGTCCATACTGAACCGGCGGTCCGCCCGGCACCCCCCTGTGCCCGGGCCGCGACCCGAGTCCCCGGCAGGAAGGCAGTGCGTTGGCGAGCAGCAACCGGAGAGCCCCGGCGCCGTCGCGGCGCCGTGCGTCGCGCGTCGCCTCCGCACCCGTGGCGGAGCGCTCGACCGGGCGACGCCGGTTCTTCGACTACCCCCGCTCGGGCTACGAGGGCCTGCACCGGTGGCTGCCGTCCTGGCGCTTCGTGCTCGGGTCGTTCCTGACCGTCGGCTTCCTCGGCCTCGGCGCGCTCGTCGCGGCGTACGCGGTCACGAAGATCCCCAACGCGTCGGAGGACGCCAAGTTCCAGGCGTCGACCGTGTACTTCGCCCCGCCCGAGGGCTCCCCGGAGGGCACCCTCGGTGCGCCGATCGCGACCTTCGCCGAGCAGAAGCGCGAGCTCGTCGACCTGACGACGCTCCCGGAGTACGTCGGCGACGCCGTCATCGCGTCCGAGGACCGCACGTTCTGGGAGAACAGCGGCATCTCGCCGCGCGGCATCGTGCGTGCGCTCTGGAACAACGTGCGCGGCGGCGACACCCAGGGCGCCTCGACGCTCACCCAGCAGTACGTCGAGCGGTACTACACGGGCAAGACGACGTCGGACTACCTCGGCAAGGCGCGCGAGACGCTGCTCGCGGTCAAGATCTCCCAGTCCCAGGAGAAGCCCGAGATCCTCGAGCGCTACCTCAACACCATCTACTTCGGCCGCGACTCCTACGGGATCCAGACCGCCGCGAAGTCGTACTTCAACAAGAACGCCGCGGACCTCACGCTCTCCGAGGCCGCGATGCTCGCCGGCATCATCCCGTCGCCGAACAACTGGGACCCCGCCGAGAGCCCCGAGAAGGCGCAGCAGCGCTGGGAGCGCGTGCTCAACATCATGGTCGAGGACGGCCACATCACGGAGCAGCAGCGCGCGGAGGCCGTCTTCCCGACGGAGTTCCTCGTGGCGTACACGCGCTCGAACACCCTCGCGGGCCCCAACGGCTACATCCTCGACCTCGTCAAGGACGAGCTGGAGACCAAGGGCATCACCGAGGACATCCTCTACACCGGGGGCCTCCAGGTCGTCACGACGATCCAGCAGCCGCTCCAGGACGCGCTCGTCACCCAGGCGAACACCATCTGGGACGGCAGCCTCGCCGGAGGCCAGCCCGACCTCGCCCACTTCAAGATGGGTGTCGTCTCCCTCGACACGCGGGACGGCGCGATCGTCTCGATGTACGGCGGCCAGGACTTCCTGACCGACCAGATCAACCGGGTGACCCGCGACACCGCCCAGGCCGGCTCGACGTTCAAGCCGTTCACGCTCATCGCGGCGCTCGAGCAGGGGATCAGCCTCGAGAGCCGGTTCTCGGGCGCGAGCCCGCTCAAGCTGGACTCGTGGGGGCCGGACGAGGAGATCATCAACTTCGGCGAGACCTCGCTCCCGGAGATGAACCTGGCGGACGCGACGGCCGACTCCGTCAACACGGTGTACGCGCAGCTCAACGACCTCGTCACGCCGCAGAAGACGGTCGAGGCCGCGACGCGGGCCGGCATCACGACGCCGCTCGTCGACAAGCCGTCGAACGTGCTCGGGCCCGACGCCGTGCACCCGCTCGACATGGCCGCGGCCTACGCGACGATCGCGTCCGGCGGCGTCTACCACAAGCCGTTCATCGTCCGCGAGGCGCGCTACGTCGCGGACCCCGAGACCGTCGCGTACCGCGGCGGGACCGACGAGCCCAAGCAGGTCTTCGCCCCCGAGGTGATGGCGGACACGACCTACGCGATGACCCAGGTGGTCGAGAAGGGCTCGGGCGAGCAGTACGTCAAGCCGCTCGGCCGCCCGATCGCCGGCAAGACGGGGACGTCGACCGACAACAAGTCGGCGTGGTTCGTCGGCTTCACGCCGCAGATCGCGACGGCCGTCGCGTTCAGCCAGGTCGGCGAGAACATGAAGGACCCGGTGCGCATCACCGAGTTCGGGGTCGACGGGCGCGGCCGTCCCATCAAGCAGATCACCGGTGGGTCGTGGCCCTCCGCGCTCTGGGCCAAGTACATGGAGCAGGCGTTCCAGCAGCCCGCCTACGCCGAGGTCAAGCCGTTCCCGAAGCGCGCGAACGTCGGCAAGAAGCCCACGCCGACGGCCACCGCGACGGAGACCGAGGCGCCCGTCGAGACCCAGCCGCCGGCCGAGACGCAGGTCGCGGTGCCCGGTGGCCTCGAGGGCAAGACGCAGGCCGACGCCGAGGCTGCGGTGGTCAACGCGGGCCTCTCGCCGGCGGTGTCCCAGCAGGCGTCCGAGACCGTCGCGGCCGGGCGTGTGGTCAGCGCGAGCCCGGGCGGCGGCACGATGCTGAACAAGGGTTCGGCGGTCACGATCGTCGTGTCCACGGGCCCGGCGAAGAAGCCGACGCCGACGCCGACCCCGGCGCCGACGCAGACGCAGCAGCCGCAGCCCACACCAACGCCGACGCAGCCCCCCGTGGAGGGCGCGGGCGGCGGCGGAGGTGGCAACGGCGGTGGGGGCGGCAACGCCGGCGGGTAGTCACGACGCGAGCGCACGAGAGCGGGGCCGGGGACGCACGTCGTCCCCGGCCCCGCTCGCGTCCGGCGTGCTCGTCCGCCCGTGCGCCCGTCCGCTCGGCAGGATTTCGGTCCCGGCTCCCGAGCCGGTAGGCTGGACCGTTGCTGTGCCACTGGGTTGCCGTCGCCGATCGACGCGGGACCCGGGCACGGTGTGCGGCACCACCCCACGGGCCTCCGGGCCCGCGTCGAGGTGCCGCGACGCATGAGGACCCTCCTGCCACGGACAGACCGTGGCCGCCGAGACCAGAGGAGGTGGGTATGAGCCTGCGTCAGTACGAGATCATGATCATCCTCGACCCCGAGATCGAGGAGCGCACCGTCGCTCCCTCGCTCGACAAGTACCTGACCGTCATCAAGAACGACGGTGGGACCGTGGACAAGGTCGACATCTGGGGCCGTCGCCGCCTGGCGTACGACATCCAGAAGAAGTCCGAGGGCATCTACGCGGTCGTCGACTTCACGGCGTCGCCCGCGACCGCCAAGGAGCTCGACCGCCAGCTGGGCCTCAACGAGGTCGTCCTGCGCACCAAGGTGCTCCGCGCCGACGCCTGAGCGTCGGACCGCGCGAGTACGGTGCGCACCACTGACCCCACGGCGAGCTCCGCGACGAGCTCCCCGACGAACTGACGTCACAAGGAGCTGGCATGGCTGGTGAGACCGTCATCACGGTGATCGGGAACCTGACCGGGGACCCCGAGCTGCGCTTCACCCCCTCGGGTGCGGCCGTCGCGAACTTCACCGTGGCCTCGACCCCTCGCACGTTCGACCGCCAGTCCAACGAGTGGAAGGACGGCGACACGCTGTTCCTGCGCTGCTCGGTGTGGCGTGAGGCGGCGGAGAGCGTCGCGGAGTCCCTGACCAAGGGGACCCGCGTCATCGTGCAGGGCCGTCTCGTGCAGCGCTCCTACGAGACCCGCGAGGGCGAGAAGCGCACGGTGTACGAGATGCAGGTCGACGAGGTCGGCCCGTCCCTCCGCTACGCGACCGCGAAGGTCACCCGGGCCCAGCGCTCGGGTGGCGGCGGCGGTGGCTTCGGGGGGGGCGGCGGTGGCGGCTTCAACGGCGGCGGCGGCGGTTACGGCGGCGGCGGCAACCAGCAGCAGGACGACCCGTGGGCCACGCCGGCCCCCGGCGGCGCCTCTGGTGGGTCGTTCTCCGACGAGCCCCCGTTCTGACCGGCAGCCGGCTGACCCAGCACCACTGACACACCCATCCCGGGGCATGGCAACTCCCCGGGCTCCAGGTACTTGAGAAGGAGCACCACGATGGCCAAGGCCGTTGTCCGCAAGCCCAAGAAGAAGATGAACCCGCTCAAGGCGGCGAAGATCGACGTCGTCGACTACAAGGACACTGCGCTGCTGCGCAAGTTCATCTCGGACCGCGGGAAGATCCGCGCGCGCCGAGTGACCGGTGTGTCCGTCCAGGAGCAGCGTGCGATCGCACGCGCCGTCAAGAACGCCCGCGAGATGGCTCTCCTGCCGTACTCGTCGTCGGCACGCTGAGAAGGAGGCGACACTCATGGCCAAGCTCATCCTGACCCACGAGGTCACCGGTCTCGGTGCCCCGGGTGACGTCGTCGAGGTGAAGGACGGGTACGCCCGTAACTACCTCGTCCCGCGCTCCCTCGCGACGCCCTGGACCAAGGGCGCCGAGAAGGAGATCACCGCGATCCGCAAGGCCCGCAAGGCCCGCGAGATCGAGAGCCTCGAGGGTGCCCAGGCGGTGCGCGACTCGCTGCAGTCGAAGCCCGTCGTCGTCACCGCGAAGGCCGGCGAGTCGGGCCGCCTGTTCGGTGCGATCACGACCGCGGAGATCGCGGACGCGGTCAAGGCGAACGGCGCCCAGACGGTCGACAAGCGCAAGATCGAGATCGGTCAGCCCATCAAGGCGACCGGCGAGTACAAGGTGCAGGTCCGCCTGCACGCCGAGGTCTCGGCCACGGTGACCGTCAAGGTCGTCGCTGCCTGACCTGATCGGACGCGTGACACGAGGCCGGTGCCCCTGACGGGGTGCCGGCCTCGTGCGTCGTGCGGGTGCGCGGTGCGCCGGGCGTGCCTCGGCCGGGAGGCGGACGGACCCGGCGCCGGGCGGCGTCAGCGCGCGGTCGGGCCGTCGACCATCCAGGCGGTGCCCCGCGCCCGGAGCGCCGTCGTCACGGCCCGGGCGAGCATGAAGACCCCCGCGAACGCCGCCCAGAGCCACGCGAGCCCCGCGGCGCCGTCGGGCGCCCACGCGCGCACGGCGAGCGCGCACGGGACGTACACGGCGAGCGTCACCAGTCCCGCCCACGCGAGGTAGCGACCGTCGCCCGCACCGATGAGGACCCCGTCGAGCACGAAGACCCAGCCCGCGAGCGGGAGTGTCGCCGCGGCGACGACCAGGCCGGCGACGACCGCGTCGCGCACGGCCGGGTCCGACGTGAACGGGCGGGCGAGCAGCGGCGACGCGACGGCGATCAGGACCCCGAGGACGGCGCCGGCCGCGACGCCCCACGTGACGGTGCGGCGCAGCACGGCGCGCACCCGGGGGACGTCGCGGGCCCCGAGGGCGTGCCCGACGAGAGCCTGGGCGGCGATGGCGAGCGCGTCGAGCGCGAACGCGGTCAGGCCCCAGACCGCGCCCACGACCTGGTGGCCTGCGAGCACGACCGGGCCGAGGCCCGTCGCGACCCAGACGGTCAGGAGGATCGCGAGCCGCAGCGAGACGGTCCGCACGAGCAGGGGCGCGCCGGCGCGGGCCTGGCCGAGGATCCCGGCGGCCGCAGGGGACAGGGGTGCGCCGACCGCCCGCGCGCCGCGCACGACGACCACGACGAGCACGGCCGCCATGCCGAGCTGCGTGAGCGCCGTCCCGAGCCCCGAGCCGGCGATCCCCATCCCGAGCCCGTACACGAGGGCGACGTTGAGGACGGCGTTGACGACGGCTCCCGAGGCGGCGACGACCAGCGGCGTGCGGGTGTCGAGGAGCCCGCGCAGCGCGCCGGTCGCGGCCAGGACCAGCAGCATCCCGGGCAGGCCGGGCGCGGACCAGCGCAGGTACGTCACGGCGTGCCCGGCGACGGCCCCGTCGGCCCCGAGCGCCTCGACGGCCCACGGCGCGGTGACCACCAGGGCGAGCGCCAGCACGGCCCCGAGGCCCGCGGCGAGCCACATCCCGTCGATCCCGAGCCGGAGCGCGGCGACCCGGTCGCCGGCCCCGATACGCCGGGCCACGGCGGCGGTCGTCGCGTACGCGAGGAAGACGCAGAGGCCGACGACGGTCACGAGGACGGTCGAGGCGAGTGCGAGCCCGGCGAGCTCGGGGGTCCCGAGGTGCCCGACGACGGCGGAGTCGACCAGCACGAACAGCGGCTCCGCGACGAGCGCGCCGAGGGCGGGGACGGCGAGCGCGAGGACCTGCCGGTCGAGGCTGGACACGGAACGTCCACCCTGTGAACTCCTGGCCAACTTTCTCCTCGTCCACAACGGTGCACGGCGTCTCTCCCGGTGAGAGGCGTCTTTCGGGCCGTCGTCCACCATTGTCCACAGGCCTGTCCACGACCTGTGCACAGCGCCGTGAGGGGGGTCCACAAGCGCCGACCGGTTGTCCCCAGGACCTGTGGACAGCGTTCTTGGCGTGTCCGGAGGCAGCACCTTAGCCTCGCGTACGGCGCGGGCGATGATGCTCCAGGGGGCGTCCGGGGAGGACGACGCAGGAGCTTGTCAGTATCTCCTGATAGAACACATGTTCGACAACGTGCACGGTGGAGTCGGGGGAAGTCTGTGACGATCGAGGAGCTCGAGTACGGCGCGCCGTCGGACGGTGTGCGCGCCGGAGGCGGCTACGACCGGACCCCTCCGCAGGACGTCGCCGCGGAGCAGAGCGTCCTCGGCGGCATGATGCTCTCGAAGGACGCGATCGCCGACGTCGTCGAGCAGCTGCGCGGCACCGACTTCTACCGCCCGGCGCACGAGGCGATCTACGACGCAATCCTCGACCTGTACGGCCGGGGCGAGCCGGCCGACGCCGTGACCGTCGCCGACGAGCTGACGAAGCGCGGCGACATGACCCGCATCGGCGGGGCGCCCTACCTGCACACGCTCATCTCGGCCGTCCCCACCGCCGCGAACGCCGGGTACTACGCGCGCATCGTGCGCGAGCGCGCCGTGCTGCGCCGCCTCGTCGAGGCGGGGACGCGCATCGTGCAGCTCGGGTACGCGACCGACGGCGGCGACGTCGACGAGATCGTCAACAACGCCCAGGCCGAGGTCTACGCGGTCACCGAGCGCCGGACCACCGAGGACTACCACCGGCTCGGCGAGGTCATCGGCGGCACGGTCGACGAGATCGAGGCCGCCGGCCACCGCGGCGAGGGGATGATCGGCGTGCCCACGGGGTTCGCGGACCTCGACCGGCTGACCAACGGGCTCCACCCGGGGCAGATGATCGTCATTGCCGCGCGTCCGGCCATCGGCAAGGCGCTCGCGCTCGACACCCTGCTGCCCACACCGACGGGCTGGACCACGATGGGCGAGGTGCAGGTCGGCGACGAGCTGATCGCGGCCGACGGCACCCGCACGACGGTCGTCGGGGCCACTCCCGTGATGACGGGTCGCCCGTGCTACCGCGTGACGTTCGACGACGGGACGACGATCGTCGCGGACGCGCAGCACGAGTGGGCGACCCGGACGCGTGCTGAGCGTCGCCTGTCCGGAGGCGGATCGACCGTCGTGCGGACCACCGAGGAGCTCGCGGCGACAGTCCGCTGCGTGACGGCGGACGTGCGGGCGAACCACTCCGTCCAGACCGCCGCCCCGCTCGCGCTCCCGGACGCGTATCTCCCCGTCGACCCGTACGCCCTGGGCGTGTGGCTGGGCGACGGCCACTCGGCGTCGGCGCGGTTCACGTCGGCGGACCCCGAGATCGCGATGCGCATCGAGGGCCGCGGGCTTGTCGCGCGGCAGGCGGGGGTGGCCGACGGGGCTGCACAGCTCTACACGCTGGGTCTGCCCGCCGACGAGGCCGTCGCGGCGCGTGACTGCGTCGTGTGCGGCGCCGTGTTCGTGCCGCGGACCAGCCAGGTCCGCACGTGCGGTCGCTCGTGCGGTGGGCGCGCCAAGGTCGTGAGCGCGCCGGTCGCCGCGCCGACGTGCCCCGACTGCGGCCGGCCGAGCACCGGGCTGCGCCGGTGCCAGGAGTGCCACCTCGACCACGGGACGATCACCGGCCTGCTGCGCGGGCTCGGCGTGCTCAGGAACAAGCACATCCCTGCGGCGTACCTGCGCGCGAGCGAGGCGCAGCGACGCGACCTGCTCGCCGGGCTCCTCGACACCGACGGGACGGTGAACCCGACCGGGAGTCCGCAGTTCACGGTCACGAGCCGCCGGCTCGCCGAGGACGTCCGCGAGCTGGTGCACTCGCTCGGGTACCGGACCGGCTGGTCGACGCGCACCGTCCGTGGCCGAAGCGCCGAGTCGTCCACCGCGTTCACCATCACCTTCACCACGGACGACGACGTCTTCGCGCTCGAGCGCAAGCGTCTGGTGCACAAGGAGCGCCGGCGCCCCTCGACCCCGCGGCTCCGCCAGCGCATGGTCGTCTCCGTCGAGCCGATCGACAGCGTCCCCGTCCGCTGCGTCGAGATCGACCACCCGGAGCACCTGTACCTCGCGAGCCGGTCGATGGTCCCGACACACAACTCAACACTGGGCATCGACATCGTGCGGTCGGCGGCGATCAAGCACAATCAAGCGGCGGTGGTTTTCTCGCTCGAGATGAGCCGCAACGAGATCACGATGCGTCTGCTCTCCGCCGAGGCGCGCATCCACCTGCAGAAGATGCGCACCGGCCAGATGGGCGAGGACGACTGGCAGAAGCTCGCGGCCACGATGGGCAAGATCTCCGAGGCGCCGCTGTTCATCGACGACTCGCCGAACATGTCGCTCATGGAGATCCGCGCCAAGTGCCGGCGCCTCAAGCAGCGCCACGACCTCAAGCTCGTCGTCATCGACTACCTCCAGCTCATGTCGTCGGGCAAGCGCGTCGAGTCCCGTCAGCAGGAGGTCTCGGAGTTCTCGCGTGCGCTCAAGCTGCTCGCCAAGGAGCTCGAGGTCCCCGTCATCGCGATCTCGCAGCTGAACCGTGGGCCGGAGCAGCGCACCGACAAGCGGCCGGCGATGAGCGACCTTCGTGAGTCCGGTTGTCTCACCGCAGACACCCGCATCCTGCGCGCCGACACGGGCGCGGAGACGACGATGGGCGAACTGTTCGCCCTCGGCGCCAAGGACGTCCCCGTCTGGGCGCTCAACGAGCGGCTGCAGTACGTCCGCCGTCACCTGACGCACGTCTTCCCGACAGGTGTGAAGCCGGTCTACCGGCTCCGGCTCTCCTCGGGCAAGGAGGTCACGGCGACGGGCAACCACCCCTTCCTGACCTACGAGGGGTGGACTCCGCTGGAGGAGCTCGCCGCAGGCTCGCGGGTCGGCGTCCCGAGGCACGTCCCCGGTCCGGAGCGGAACGCCGAGTGGGACGACCGCCGCGTCGTGATGCTGGCGCACCTGCTCGGTGACGGTTCCTTCGTCAAGCGTCAGCCGATCTGCTATGCATCGGTCGACGAGCTGAACCTCTCCGCGGTGAGCGACGCCGCGGGCGCGTTCGGCATCACGCCGGTCCGTGACGACCACGCAGCCGTACGTGTCACGAGCCTCCGCCTGCCCGCGCCTCACCGGTTGGCGCGCGGCAAGCGGAACCCGATCGCCGAGTGGCTCGACGACTTCGGGCTCTTCGGCGCGCGGAGCCACGAGAAGTTCGTGCCGACGTCGGTGTTCCACCTCCCCAAGCGGCAGATCGCCCTGTTCATCCGGCACATCTGGGCGACGGACGGCTCGGTCACCGTCAACGCGAACGGCCGCAGCGGCCGCATCTACTACGCGTCGACGTCGCGTCCGCTGCTCGACGGGCTCTCGCGCCTCCTGCTCCGCTTCGGCATCTCGACGCGCATCCGCACGACGACCCCGAAGCCCGGCTACCGCCCGGGCTACACGCTCGACATCTCTGGCGTCGACGACCAGCGCCGGTTCCTCCAGGAGATCGGCGTGCACGGCGCTCGCGGCCAGCAGGCCGAGCGGCTGCTCGAGATCATCCGCGAGACCCGCGCGAACACGAACGTCGACACCGTCCCGCGTCAGGTGTGGGACGACGTGCGCCTGCTGCTCGAGGAGCAGGGGATGACGCACCGGCAGTTCGCCGAGGCGATGGGCACGCAGTTCTGCGGCTCGACGATGTGGAAGCGCTCGCCGTCGCGTCAGCGCCTGGGGCGCGTCGCCGAGGTCCTCGGCAGCGAGGAGCTCGAGATCATGGCGGTCAACGACCTCCTGTGGGACGAGGTCGTCGCCATCGAGCCGCTCGGCGAGCAGCCCGTCTTCGACGCGACCGTCGTCGGGACGCACAACTTCGTCGCCAACGGGATCGCGGTGCACAACAGCATCGAGCAGGACGCCGACATGGTGATCCTGCTGCACCGCGAGGACGCCTACGAGAAGGAGTCGCCGCGCGCCGGCGAGGCCGACCTGATCGTGGCCAAGCACCGAAACGGCCCGACCGACACCATCACCGTGGCGTTCCAGGGGCACTACTCGCGATTCGTGGACATGCAGGCGTAGCACCTGTCGTGTGTCGAGTCACGTCGGGACGAAGTGCGACGCCTCAGCATCTGTCGGGTCTGCGGCTGCATCTCGACACCCCGTGCGCCCCGGCGTGATGACGGGAGCGGGTGGTACGAGCCCTTACCGCCGGCGGGAACTTCCCCCACGCCCTGCACGCCCCCCACGCCCCCGCCAGCCGCCGTTCACCGGCGAGGCGCCGCCGACCCCACCCAGGTGCAGCGCGAGGAAGAACAGACCGGCGAACATCAGCGTCTGCGGGGTCAGAGCGTCCCCGACGTTCGCCTCGACGAGGTCGAGGAGCAGGGCGAGGGCGAAGATCGCGGCAGCAACGATCGCAAGCATGAGCGCTCCAAGGGAAAGGGTCCGGCGAGCCTGCCGGAGGGTCTGACGCTTCCGGGTGATTCGAAGGCCCCCGGATCATGGCCCACGGTCACGACGATCGCGAGTTGGAGAAGGGTTCGAGGGACTCAGGCGGGTCGCTCGACGGCAGCTGCCCGGGACGTGTTCCGCCGGGCCGGTCTCATGAGGCCGCAGCCCGCACACACCCGCGCGACCATCGCGAGCCGGGCACCCAGCGCTAGCCTGCCAACAAGATCTTCGCGCACCCAATAGCCCGGCCAAGATGCGCTGGGTTCTGCCGCGGCCACCTCATCATGAGTCGTGCAGTGGGACGACGAGACGATCACCGACGTGGTGCGCGCGTACCGCACCAACTACGAGCTCGGTCAGGGCGACCGGCAGGAGCGCGCCGAGGCAGCAGAGCGTCACTTCTGGGCATGGGAGACGGTGAACGGGGCCGTAGGGGAAGGCACGCTGCCGGTCGAGGTGATCGACGCGATGCTGCACGACCCGTCGGGCGACGACGGCTACCGGTCGTACGTCGCGGCCGGACCGATCGAGGACATGCTGCGCAGGCAGCCCGAGCGGTACACCGACGAGGTTGCCGCGCGGTGCCGGGTCGACGCCGTCTGGGCCGAGACGGTCGATGGCGTGTGGCTCGACCGCCGGACGTGGGAGGCCCTGCCAGAACCGCTTCGCGAGCTCATCATCGAGCCGCAGCTTCGCGTCCAGGCGGAGCGAACCCGCGTGCGCACAGGGCGGCGGCCCAGCAAGCGCCCATCGAGACGCGGACGCGGACACTGATCCACGTCGGGCCGCTCAGGTCGGGGACGGTGGCCGGCATCGTGACGATAGCCAGGTGTCACTGTCGAGACGCACGATTCTCCGACCAAGCGCTATGCGGGGAAGAAGTCGCGTGCGCGATCGGACCGCTTCCTCATACCCTGCACGCGTGTCGAACAGCGTCGAAGGTGAGGGCTGGCAGAGGGTCCACCCGGCGGAGCACCTGAGGAGCGGGTACACCTCGGTCGACTCGTTGCTTCCGGACGCTGACTGGTTCTGGTGGTCGCTCCAGCGGTTCTGCGTCCCAGACTGCTGCGGCCTGGACGCCTATGACCTGTCAGCGGAGTCCGTGGCGTGGGCTTGCGGCTGGGGAACCGTGCGACCCGCGTCGTCGGACCGGCGCGACGAGAAGCCGGGCGATCCACGGGAGCTTGCCGTCGCCCTCCGGACGGCCGCACAGCAGATCCGAGCGCTGGACGCGACGTGCGTGAGTGCGTCGCTCTTCAACCACATCCTCGTCCCCGAGTCGTGCGCCGGCCTGCTGGAGGACCTCGCCGACAAGGCCGAGCCCGAGACGATCTCTGCCGACCCGGGTCAGTCATGAGGGCGACCGCGTTCGGCGCACGCCGATGCCGTCGATCCTCTGCCTGATCACCGCGGAGGCGACGCTGTTGGTCCTGCACGTTCGGTCAGGACCTGGAATGGGTCTCGCTCACGCGCGCGGAGACCGGTTCGGCGCGTCGCGCCGGGGCAGAACCAGGTCGGCGGGAGGAGCCCGGAACCCGGTGCCGGGCTCCTCCCGCCGACTCGTCAGCCGGCTCGTCAGCGCAGCGCCGCCACCAGAGGCGTGAGCACCTTCGCCTCCTCGACCGTGAAGGCCTTGCCGACCTGCTGCGCGATGTGGCGCTCGACCCCCGTCAGGAGCATCCTGCGTGCGGTGCTGTTCCGTGTGTGCTCTGCGCGCACCAGCGTGCTGTTGATGACCGCTGTGGTGACCCAGCGGTCGCTGAAGGTGTTCACGAGCGACCGCAGCGACCGGAAGGTGACCGTGACCGACACCTCGGTGGCGCCCTCGCCCACGTTCCCTGCGGCGTCGGTGGCCGAGGCGGTGAGCGGGTGGGTGCCGAGGCCGTACGTCCACGCCGGGACCTGGACGTCGGCGCACGTGGTGGAGGCGACCCCCGACCCGGGCTCCGGGTCGGTCGCCGCGCAGCCGAGGGTGACCCGCTGGTCGACCGTGTAGCTCCCGGCGTTGCCGGAGAAGGCCACCCGGGGTGCGACGGTGTCCACGGCGACGACCACGGTCGACGGCTCCTCGACGGCACCGCGCGTGTCCGTCGAGCGGAAGGAGACGGTGCGCTCGCCCTCACCGGGGACCGCGAACGGCTCCTCGTAGGTGAGCCAGTCGCCGTCGTCGAGCCGGTACTGCGTCGACGCGACGCCGTCGGCGTCCTGTGCGGCGAGCGTCACCGTCGGCTCGACGGTGTGCCACCCGCCCACCGGCTCCGGGCTCACCGTTGCCGTCGTGACGGGCGGTGAGGCCGCGACCACCTCGCCGAGCCGCAGCCGGTCGAGGTTGACGTTCCCGTCGTCCCCGTCCTCGTGGCGCAGGGTGACGGTGTTCCCGCCCTCCTGCAGAGGGACGTCGACCGTCACGCTCGACCACGCCGACCACTCCCCGGTGCTCGGCAGGGTGACCTGCCCGAGATCGGTGCCGTTGGCGTGCAGGGAGACGGTCTTCGGTCCGGCGAACGGGTGCGGTCCGTTCGCGTAGCGGAGCGTCACCGGGTACGTCCCCGCGGCGTCGACGTCCACCGTCGCGGTCGCACCGGCCCCGAGGCGGCCGAAGCCCTGCACGTAGCCAGAGCCGGAGTAGCCGGCGTGCTCCGTGCCGACCTCCGCCCCGCCGTCGAGCGCACCGTCCTCGAGCTCGTACGTCGCGGACGTGGAGGTGCTGCGGATCCGCACGTCCCGGTAGGAGACCGCCTCGCCGGCACCGTGGTTCTGCAGGCCGACGAAGCCCGAGGACAGGTCACGCGCCGGGTCGGTGCTGGTGAACTCGTTGACGAGCACACCGTTGAGGTGCACGCGGATCGTGTCGCCCGCCACCTCGATCTCGTAGGCGTTCCACTGCCCCACCGGCTTGAGCGCCCGGTCGATCGCGGCGGCGTCCGCCCCCTGGAACGTGTAGATGGCGCCCGTCGTGCGGTCCGCCTCGTCGCTCGCGTCGATCTGGATCTCGTACCCCTGCCCGACGGCGACCCACGGGTCGTTCCCGGGGTTCGGGAAGCCGACGAACACGCCGCCGTTGTCGTCCTTCGAGAGCTTCCAGTCGAGCTTGAGCGTGTACTCGCCGAACTCCTGCGCCGTGTACCAGAGCAGGCCGAGGCCGCCCTGGGTGCGCAGCGTGCAGTCGGCCTGCCGGCCGAAGCCACCGGGCCCGGCCATGCGCCAGCGGTCCAGGCTCGCCAGCGTGCCGTCGAACAGTGCGGTGTAGCCGTCCTCGGGCGCGTCCGGTGCGCAGATGTCCGGGTCCGCACCGACCCGCAGGACGTCGAGGTTGACGTTCCCGTCGTCGCCGTCCTCGTAGCGGAGGGAGATGGTGTTGGCTCCCGCACGGAGGTCCAGCTCGCGGGTGAGGGTCCGCCACGTCTTCCAGTCCCCGGTGCTCGGGAACTCCACCGGGTCGACCTCGACGCCGTTGACGTGCAGCGACATGCGCTTGGTGCCCTGGAAGGGGTCCGGCCCGTTGGCGTACCGGAGGTGGACCGGGACGGTCCCGGCCTCGTCGACCTGGGTCGTGAACGTCACGGAGGCGCCCGGGGCCTGGAGGCCGGCGGTGAACCCGGAGCCGGAGTAGCCGCTGTGGTCCATCGCGATGGAGGCGCCGCCGAGCATCTGCGCCTCCTCGGCCTCGTGGTGGCCGAGGTCGTCCGGAGCCACGTAGCCGGGGATGGTGTTGAGCGTGTACCACGCCTCCGTGCTCCAGAGCTCGTCACCGTCGGCGTCGGTGAACGGCCGCGGCGAACGCAGGTGCACGACGCGGTCCGGCTTGAGGCCGTCGACGGTCAGGCGGACGGTCCGCCGGTCCTCCGACACCTCCGCCGCGGTGACCAGCAGCACCTCCTGGTCGATCTTCGGGCCGCCGTACTGCTGCGTGGGCACGTAGCGCCACTGCTGCACGTCGTAGCCGGCCTCGGCGTCCTGCGTGATCCGCTGCACCGTGTCCTCCGACAGCGGCTGGGTGTAGCGGACGTCGAAACCGTCCTCCGTGACGCTCATCGAGGTCATGTCGAAGGCGTTCGTCCCGTTCGGGGTGAGCTTCTGCAGCCCGTAGTCGAGCTTGCCCGACTCGCTCCAGTTGCCCGCCTCGCCGATCCCGCCGACGTAGACGGCACCGTCGGGGCCGACGACGGTCCGGTTCACGCCGGCCTGGAGGCCGGCCGTGTGGCGGAACGCCGCTCCCTGGTACTCGCCCTCGACCTCCTCGAGGAACGCCCGCTGCAGCCCGCCGTAGGTGACGTCACCGAAGAGCATCTGACCGGCGAACGGCCCCTCCTCGAGCAGCACGGGGTTGCTCGGCGAGTTCGAGATCTCGTTCTGGGGCAGCCACAGCACCGGCTTGGTTACCGGGTTCGCGTCGAACGGTCCCGCCGGGTTCGTGTAGTGGTGGAAGAACCGGTCCTGCTCGACGTGGAGCAGCTTCGACGACGGCAGCCAGGCGCCCTGGTTGTCCATGACGAACAGCTCGCCCTGCGGGCCCCAGCCGAGCCCGTTCGGGGTCCGCAGACCACCGGCGACGTACTGGATCTCGCCCGTCTCCCGGTCGACCCGGATGCTCGTCCCGCGGTTCTCGGCGAGCTGCGGGTCCGTCGTCGCGCCGCCGTTGTCGATCGCGACCGAGAGCGTCACGTAGAAGTGGTCGTCGTCGTGGAGGAGGCCGAAGGCGAACTCGTGGAAGTTGCCGCCGTACGGCCACTCGGCCACCGTGCGGTGCTCGAGCAGGCCGTCACCGTCCGTGTCCGGGGTGAGCTCGGTGAGCCGGTCCCGCTCCGAGACGTAGAGGGACCCGTCGACGGCGGCCACGCCCATGGGGTTGAGCAGCCCGGTGGCCACCTTCGTCACGGTCACCTGCTCGGCGTCGGTCTCACCGGTCACGCCGCTGAGCACGAACACCTCACCCGGCTCGGGGTCCGGCACCGGTCCGCTCGGGCTCACGGACCCTGCGGTGACGACCACGAGGTCGCCCTCCTCGGTCCAGTCGAGCGCCGACACCATCGGCTCGAAGCCGTCCGGCAGCAGGTCGGTGAGCGTGTAGTTCGGGTGGACGGCGTCCAGCCGCAGCCCGTCCCCCGGGGTGTCCTTGTCCCCCGTGCAGGACTTGGTCCCGGGCGCGGTCACGCGGACGACGTCCCGGTCCGTGCTCAGGGCGGACGACGGCACGACGACGAGCTCGTCCGAGCCCGGCGTGCGCCACTCCAGGCGCAGGCCCTGGTCGAAGCCGGCCTCGAAGTACTCCACGAGCAGGTCGTGGTGGCCGGCGGCCAGCGTGATCACGCCGTCCTTCGGGATCGCCTCGTGCAGGCCGTCGTGGTCGACGACCAGCTGGTCGTCGACGACGAGCCTGGACCCGTCGTCGCTGGTCAGGCGGAAGGTGTACTCCCCGGCGATGGGGGTGTGCAGCGTGGCGATCACGTCGGAGCGGAAGTTGTCCGCGGCGCCGAACTCCTCGGGCGTGGTCCAGTCGATCGTCGGCATGTGCTTGTCGACGTTCGGGGTGGTGCCGGGGCGGACCTGGCAGATCGACTGCTGCGCCACCCCCAGTGCGTACGTCCGCAGGGTGACGCCCGGCTGCTGAGGCGGCAGGTCGTCGTCGGCCGCGGCCGCCGGCAGGGCTGTCGCCGTCACCGCCGATCCGAGCAGGGACAGGCCCAGCAGGGCCGCGAGGGCCTTCGGGCGTCGAGCTGTTCGTGGTCGCACTCTTCCTCCTTGAAGGGTGGTCGTCCTGGGGACGTGAGGTGCGAGGCGGCCCTCGCCTCAGGCGCCTGCGCTGGGGCAGTGCCGGGTGTGCGACGCAGCGGTCAGGGCAGGTCGCGGGTCGGTCACGGGGAACCGAGCGAGGTCGACCGCCTCGGCTCCGGTGACGTCAGCCGTGACGCCCCGCCACCGCGGCAGGGATCGTCCTGCGGCAGCGGGCCACCGGGGAACGTCCGATGTGTCGCCTTTGACCATGGGCTGACCGTAGGGACGCCTTATGCCGAGCATCAAGCAAAAGTAGTCATCCGACTGTCGACATCTACCTGCGGCGTCACATAATTGACCGCCCGGACGTCGACCGGCGAGGTCCGGAGGAGACCCGGGAGGTGCCGCCGCCTACAGTGGAGGTGCGACAGGCAGACCGGGTTCAGCGGCCGGCGGACGGGGATGGGGTTCCTCGCAGCGGCCCAGCGGAGGACCTCCCCACTCTCGCCCGGGCGCCGCGACCGGGCACACGACCAGAGGCGGGGGAGTCCATGACGGTTCACGGTCTGGCGAGGCGGGTGGGCGTGCTCGCGCTCGCCGGCGCACTCCTCCCGGCGGCCCTGCCGGCGGCGTCCGGGTCCGGTGACGGTGTGCCCTCGGGTGTTGTCGTGGTCGACGGGCAGGACGTGCCGGTCCTGGGCTCCTTCACGTTCCGCAAGGGGTGGGACCCGCGGAGCCCCGAGGTCGTCGGCTTCGTGCACGGCGTCCGTCGCGTCGAGGGCGGTACGGCCGTCTACTACTCCCTCGGTCTGGCGCCGGACGCCGACGAGGACCTCCTCGCGGAGAGCGTGCTCGAGACGTCCGCGAGCCCGTACGACCCCGCGTACGCCACGGAGATCGGCCTCGTCGACGTCGCGTCCACGGCGATGTACACCCCGCTGCGGGACGGGGACTCGACGTTCGCGACCGCGAACCGGGACCTGTCGGCCGACCGGGGCGCGCTCGTCGTCGGCTGGGCGGTGTTCCCCGCGCTGCCCCCGAGCACGACGACGGTGCAGGTGCGGATGCCGTCGGGGACGATCGTGCCCGGCATCCCGGTCGAGGACGGCGCCCTCGAGCCCGTGAGCGACGAGCCCGCGCCCCTGCTCGGTGCGGGCTGGCCGAGGGTGCCCGCCGGCGCGGAGCTGGCGGACGCGGACCCGGCTGCCGTGACGTGGACGCTCCTGCGTCGCTCCGGTGACCTCGAGGCGATCGCCCAGGCGCAGGAGAGCCCGCAGGAGGTCGCGGTGACCCTCGACACCAACGTGCTGTTCGCGTCGGGCGCCTCGGAACCGGGCTCACCGGCCCAGGCCGTGCTGGCCGGTGTCGCGGCGGACATCGCCGCACGCGGGACCGGCGAGGTGGTCGTGACCGGGCACACGGACGCCGACGGGACCGACGAGTTCAACCAGACGCTCTCCGAGAACCGCGCCCTCGCGGTCCGGGAGTCGCTCGAGCCCGCGTCCGGCGGTGGTGTGACGTTCGTGAGCGTCGGCAAGGGCGAGTCGGAGCCGATCGCCGGCAACGACACCGACGAGGGCAAGCAGGCCAACCGACGCGTGACCGTCGTCTACACGCTGAAGGGTGGTGCCCAGTGACCGGCCTCCGGCAGGCACGTCGGGCCCGTTGTGCACGCCGCTCCCCGTGGCACGCGGTGGTCGTCCTCGCGACCGTCCTCCTGGTCGGGGGCTGCACCGGGGGCGACACCCCCTCGCCGGTCGACACCTCGGGCGACAGCCGCACCGAGGACGGCGGCGGGTCGGACTGGACCGCCACCGAGCTCATCGAGGCGGTCTCCGCGCAGGAGGACGACGAGGTGCTGCGCTCGGTCGAGGGCGAGCTCGCCCACCAGACGGTCCCGACCCCGGCGCGCTTCGAGGTCGTGGACGTCTCGGCGGACGACCAGGCGACGACTCTCCTGCTGCGTCTGACCTATCTCGGCGACGGGGCCCTGCAGGTGCCGAGCACGTACCTGAGCCCGGACGTCCGCCTCGTGCGCGATGTCCGGGGCCTGGCCCTGCAGGTCCCCACGGAGAACATCCGGTACCAGCCCACGCTCGCGGCGCTGACCACGAACCCCGAGGAGACGGTCGAGTGCCTGTGCTCGGACCTGTCCGAGCACGTCGACGCCGCCACCCCGTTCCTCTTCACCGCGACGTTCCCGGCGCTCGACCCGGCGACCCGCGCGGTCGACCTCGAGCTCGCCGGGTTCCCGCTGGTCGAGGACCTTCCCGTCGACCGGGAGTGAGCCGGCGAGCGCGACCGGCGAGCTCCACGTCCGCGATCCGCACCGTTCCCGCCTCGCGCTCGGCCGGCAGGTGGCCGGGCACCGACTCGCCGGCTCTCGCGCGCGGGCGCCGTCAGGGTGAGGTCATCTCGCGGAGTGCGGCGACGTGCCCGTCGAACGCGTGCCGGCCCTCGGCCGTCAACCGCACCCAGGCGATCTGGCGCCGGTCGTCCCGTTCCTCGGAGGAGGAACGGCTCAACGTCGTGTAGCCGGCGTCGGTCAGCACACGCAGGTGCTTCGAGAGCGTCGGCTTGCTCAGGTCGAGGGTCGCTGCCAACGCCGAGAAGCTCAGGGCCTCGACGGGACGCAGCAGCCCGCAGATGCGCAGGCGGACGAGGTTGTGGACGATCTCGTCCGGCCGAGCCTCAGCGGTCACGGTCCAGCGACCTGCGTGCAGAGGCGTCGACGACCCGCACCGCGGCGACGGTGGCGGCGAACATCAGCGCCGCCGGGACGACCACCCACCAGTCGAGACGCAGGGAGACCAGGGCGAGCGCGGTGCTGTAGAGCAGCAGGCCGGTCGCGACGAGGGCGAGGTAGGCGACCCAGCCGCCGGCCCCGATGCCCTTCAGCCGCACCCCCGTGGACCTGGTGGCCACGAGGACGAGGATCATCGCCACGAGGAACAGGAAGAACCAGGGGCTGGGGCTGTCCGAGCGGGCGGTGTGACTGGTCGTGATCCACGCGGCGGCCACCGCGCCGAGCGCCGGTGCGAGCCATGCGGGCCGGCGAGCGCGCCGGCCGAGCGCGGTGCGGTCGGCGTCGAGGGCGGACAGGAGGTCGTTCGGCGCAGGGACGGTGTGACGCTCGTCGTTCATGCGGACGAGGCTACGATGTGTGTTGCCGTATGTGCAACACACCTGCACTGCGGCTCGAGGCTGACGACATGCGCGGCTCCTGGGGTCCCCGGGCCGGCTCCTCGCGCGGCACCGCGGGGACCGGTCGGGATCAGCGTGGCGCGCGCGCGAGGTAGACGGTGTTGGTGGCATCCCGGCCCTGCAAGGGGTTCGGGAACGAGACCACGTCCGCCCGGACGTCGACCAGCAGCGTGCGGAGGAGGTCCAGGTACGCCTCGTCCGGCGGGTCGTTGGACCACAGCGCGAACACGCCGCCGGGCACCAGGTGCTCGCGCAGCCGCAGCAGGCCGGCCGGCGTGTAGAAGCTCGCGTGGCTCGGGTCGAGCAGGTGACGGGGGGAGTGGTCGATGTCGACCAGGACCGCGTCCCACCGGCGGCCGGGCGTCGCAGGGTCCAGGCCGTCGTCCGACGCGAGGGCGGCGAAGAAGTCGGCGTGCACCAGACGGCACCGCGGGTCGGCGGTGAGGACCGCGCCGGCCGGGATCAGGCCGGCGTGGTGCCAGTGGATCACCTCGGCGAGCGCGTCGACGACGACCAGCGAGCCGACGCGCGCGTCCTCGAGCACGGTGAGCGCGGTGTACCCGAGCCCGAGCCCGCCGACGACGACGTCGAGACCAGCCGTACCGCCGTCGGCAGGCGCCCCGGTCATGGCCAGCCCGAGCCGCGCGAGCTCCTCCTCGGCCACCGTGAACAGGCTGGACATGAGGAACTCGTCGCCCAGCTTGACCTCCAGCACGTCGGCCCCGGTCACCGGATCCCGGCGCCGACGCAGGTTGATCTCGCCCATCGGCGTCGGGCCCCAGGCGAGCTCCTCCACGCGCGGACGTCGTGCTGGTCGCTCGGCCATCCGGTCAGCCTAGGCCGGAGCGGTCGAGGCCCGGACGCGGCGCAGAGGACGGGGCCGGCCCGACCGGCCTCGGCCCGCGACGAACCGGTGCTCGCACAGGTTCCTCGGGCCGGGGACCGGCGGTCGGCTCTCGTCTACGGCGCGGGGACCGAGGCAGTCCGGGCGTGCTCGAGCGCCCACGCCAGGGCGTGGTCCGCGACCTCCTCCCAGCCGGGCTCCGCGCAGATCCAGTGCGAGCGGCCGGGGAACTCGTGGTACTCGGTGACGGCGGGGGACCGGGCGTAGTGCTTGGCGTTGGACCTGTTGACCGACGGCGGCATGATGTGGTCCTTCTCGCCGCCGACGAACAGCAGGGGCGCGCGATCGGCGTCGTAGTCCACCCAGGTCTCCTGCCGGCCCGGCCTGAAGTTCGCGATGAGGCCGTACGCCCACACCCAGTTGCCCGGCGCGGGGATGGCGAACTCGCGCCAGACCGCGTCGGACTCCTCGCGCGAGAGCGTGTTCGCGAAGGCGTAGTGGAACTCCTCCGGGGTGAACCCGACGGCTCGGTGGAAGTTCGCGGGGTTCTTCAGCGCCGGGAACAGCGACCGGGCCTGCGACAGCGGGGTCACGCGGACGCCCTCGGTCGGCGCGGAGTCGACGACGACGCCCGCCGAGCCCAGACCACGGGCGAGGAGCAGCTGGGTGAGGGTGCCGCCGAAGGAGTGACCCATGAGGATCGGCGGCTCGGGGAGCGCCTCGATCTGCGCGGCGAGGTGGTCGACGGTCTCCGGCACCGTGAGCGTGGCGATGACCTCCGGGTTCTCGCGGAGCGCCTCGACCTCGATCTCGAAGCCGCGATACGCGGGCGTGAGGACGGTGTGGCCTGCGGCCTCGAAGCGGTGCTTCCAGCCGCGCCAGCTGCGGGGGGTCATCCACAGGCCGTGCACGAGCACGATGGTGGCCATGATCGGGTCCTCTCTCTCAGGCGGGCGGTGAGTCGACGAGCACCCGCAGGTCGGTGTGCGGGTGGTCGCGCAGCGGAGGCGGTCCGGACGAGCGCGACCGCCGGTCCGGGAGCGGCCGGCGGGGCGTGCGTCGGCCGGGGTTCCGCCGGGCTCCGACGAGGTACACACTGGTCGCGCGAGGGGCGTCTGCGCTGCTCAGGTCGGTGAGGGACCTGCTGTGGGCAGCCACGGACAAGTCGGGGTTCGCCTCCCTCCAGGAACGCACGAAGATGCCCTCGGCCTCGCGACCCGCGTGCGGCCTCGAAGGGAAGGGGCGGGCGGCATGGTGGTGCTGCTGGACACCCGGACCGTCGGACCCAAGGAACGGCTGCCCGCGATCTCGGCTGCCCTGGAGGGCACCACCGCGCCGTGCGAGGTCCGCTACGACGACGCCCCGGAGCGCGTCTTCACGCGGATCGAGGCGTGGCGGCTGGGCGACGTGGACGTGTGGCGCAACGAGGCCTCCGGGATGCGGATGACCCGTCAGAGCCGTCACCTCCGGGTCGACCCGGACGGCCGGGTCGCCATCGCCGTCCAGGAGGCCGGTCGGTCCCTGATCACGTACGACGACACCGACCCCGACGTCCGCGCGGGGACCGGGGGTCTGATCTGCGTCGACCTGACGAAGCCGTACGACTACGCGTGGCGGGGGCTCGGCTCGGCCTTCTGCATCTCCGTCCCCGCGGAGCAGGTCGGGCTGCCGGCGCACCTCGTCCGCACCGCCTCGCGCCAGCTCAGGACCAGCCCGCTGTACGGGCTGTTCCAACGGCACCTGCTCGGCCTCGCGCGCAGCACCGACGCGGTCGTGGCCGACCCCGCTGCCGCCGGGGTGGCCGGTGCCTCCGTCGAGCTGCTGCGTGCTCTGCTCGCGTCCGCCGCGCACGACGTCAGGTTCGAGCGGAGCACGATCGCGGCGACGCTGCTCGTCCAGATCCGCGCGTACGTCCAGCAGCACCTGCGCGACGCGGACCTGACGCCTGCCACGGTCGCGCGAGCGCACAACATCTCCGAGCGGCACCTCTTCCGGGTCTGTGCCGCAGCGGAGTTCAGCCTGGAGCAGTGGATCATCGGCCGGCGCCTGGTCGGCGCGCGTGAGGAGCTGGCCCGGGCGTCGAACGTGACGGTGCCGATCGCGTCGATCGCCCGACGCTGGGGCTTCCGCGACCCGGCCCACTTCACCCGTCGGTTCAAGGCGGCCTACGGGCTCACCCCGCGGGACTGGCGCCGGTTCGCGCTCTCGGAGTCCGACGGCGCCTGACCGGCCCTGCGATCGGCCCGGCCCGGCCCGGCGCCCTCATCATCGCCCTCGGACGACGGCGGGGTCACACGTGACCCCGTCCGACCGACCGGCGCGGACCGGTACGTGACGAACCCGCGAGTCCCTGCGCGGCTCAGGCGCTGCGGTGCTCGTCGACCTCGAAGAGGCACTCCGCGATGATCGGCAGCCCGCCGCGCAGCGAGACCGCCCCGAGCACCGACCGGGTGTGGATCCCGGAGTCGCCGAAGACGTCGACGAACAGCTCGGACAGCCCGTCGACCGCGAGATGGTGCTCCGTGAAGTCCTCGGTCGCGTTCACGAACGCCTGCACCCTGACCACCCGCTCGACCCGGTCGAGCGAGCCCAGGAAGCCCCGCACCGCCGCGAGCACCCCCAGCCCCACCGCGCGAGCAAGGCCCGCCCCCTGCACGGTGGTGAGCTCGCGACCGAGCTTCCCCACGGCCTGCGGGTCGCCCGGACCCTTGCCCGCGACGAACAGCAGGGCGCCGACCTGCACGCAGTTGGTGTACGCGGCCTGCGGCGCGCTCGCTCCGGGCAGCGTGATCCCCAGCTCGGTCAGGCGCGCCTCCGCGGACCACGTCACGGCTGTCTCCCCTTCGGTGCGGAGGACAACCAGTACCAGAGCCATCCGGCGCCCGCCACGCCGAGTGCGCCCACGGACACGGCCGCCGCACCGACACCGGCGACCCCGACGACCGCCGCCACCAGGACGGGGCCGGCCGACTGCCCGATCCCCGTGACCAGACGCCGGCCCGCGGTGACCGGCGTCACTTTGAACATGTTCAAGTTCTGCTCTACGCTGGACGTGTTGAACACGTTCAACTAGCCGGGGACCACCCGGCCGACGTCCTCGCCCAGGAGCGCCCCGATGAACCCGACCGTCGTCACGTACCTCGTCTACATCGCGGTCAGCGTCGCCCTGACGGTCTGGGTCGCCCGGACCCTGACGCGGAACGGGGAGGTCTTCCTCGTCGACGTCTTCCACGGCGAGCAGAAGGTGGCCGAGGCGACCAACCGGCTCCTGGTCGTCGGCTTCTACCTCGTGAACCTCGGGTTCGTCTCGCTCATGCTCCGGACGGGCCAGCCCGTCACCTCCGCACAGGAGGTCATCGAGGCGCTGGCCTCGAAGCTCGGGGCGGTGACCCTCCTGCTCGGAGCGCTCCACCTCGGCAACGTCCTCGTGCTGAGCCGGCACCGCTTCGTCGCGCAGCCGCAGCACAGCGCCTACGTCCCGTCGGGGCCGCACAACCCGCCCGTGGCGCCTCCCGTCTACGGCAACCCGCACCTGCCGCGCGCCTGAGGCGGTCGACCCGGGTCCGGCGCCCGCCGCCGCCGGCGTGCCGGCCTGCGGAGATATCGTGTCGCGGAGGTTCGAGGCGCCGAGGTGACATCCGTGCAGGCCCGAGAGGGAGGAGCCAGAGCGTGAGCGCCGCACCGACCGACCCCACGAACGCCGCCCCGGCCCCGTCCCGACGCGGCGAGGAGACCCGGGCCCGCATCGTCGAGGCCGCTCTGGCGCTGTTCCAGGAGCGCGGCTACGAGAAGACCACGATGCGGGCGGTCGCCACCGAGGCGGGCGTCAGCCTCGGCAACGCGTACTACTACTTCGCCTCCAAGGAGCACCTGGTCCAGGGCTTCTACGACCGGCTCCAGGACGAGCACCGCGACGTGGCCCTCCCGCGCCTGGCCGGGGTCCGCGACTTCCCCTCGCGCCTGCGGGTCGCCGAGGAGTCGTTCCTCGAGGCGGCCGGTCCGTACCACCAGTTCGCCGGACGGTTCTTCGCCGTCGCCGCCCAGCCGGCGAGCCCGCTCAACCCGTTCAGCGCGGAGAGCAGCCGGCCGCGCGAGGCGTCGACCGCGATCTACCGGGCCGTCGTCGAGGGCAGCGACCTCAAGGGCGACGAGCGCCTGCTCGCCGAGCTGCCGGAGCTGCTCTGGCTGGCGCACATGGGCGTGACGCTCTTCTGGGTGCACGACGCCAGCCGCGGCCAGCGCCGGACCCGTCACCTGGTGCACCGGACCGCCCCGCTGGTGGACCGGCTGGTCCGGCTCTCGCGCCTGCGCCCGCTGCGCCCGGCGGTGCACGACGTGCTGGCGCTCGTGCACGACCTGCGCGACACCACCCCCGAGGACGAGCCGGAGCCCGAGGCGGCGCGTCCCTGAGAGCGGGAGTCATGGGCCGGCCGACCCTCGTGCGGTCGCCGGTCCCGCTCTCGTCAACCGGCGGGTGCCGTGCCCCGGGTCCCGCACGACGAGAGCCCGGACGTGCTGGTGCCCCGGAGATGCGGCACGCCGGCCGGACCGGGGGACACCGCCGTCCGGGCGACCGAGCGGGTGATCGGCGACCGCCCCGGACGTCCCCGTTACCTGATCGCGACGCGTGTTACCTGACCGGGATGCTTGCGTGACCGTCCCGTGCTGGCTGCCGTCCGGGCGGACCGCCACGCTTCAGACCTCGGACAACGGAGGCAGCACATGCGCGGTCGGACCTTTCTCGGTGCTCGTCCCTCGACGACGCGGCTCGCTCGCGCGTCCCGTCGCACAGGTGCGCCGTCGCGCGCAGTCGCCGCGTTAGTCGCGGTGGCGGTCGCAGGCGCGCTCGCTGCCTGCAGCGACGGCAGCTCGAGCGACGCCTACGGACCGGAGCTCGCCTACGACGGCTCGGTCGCGCCCGACGAGTGGCGCCAGGCCCCGGTGGACGGGCAGGAGGAGTACGACGACTCCCCGGAGCAGCCGTTCCAGGACGTGACGACGAGCCCGCTGTCGACGTTCGCCTCGGACGTCGACACCGCGTCGTACAGCAACCTGCGCCGCCAGCTGCGTCAGGGCGTCGCGCCGGAGGGGGTCCGGATCGAGGAGCTGGTCAACTACTTCGACTACGACTACCCGAGCCCGGAGCCGGACGCGGAGGACCCGTTCACCGTGACCACGCAGGTCGCGGACGCGCCGTGGGCACCCGGCCACCAGCTGGCCATGATCGGCGTGCAGGCGACGGCCGCCCAGCCGACCAGCCGCGGCAACAACGTCGTGTTCCTGCTCGACGTGTCCGGCTCCATGGACGAGCCGAACAAGCTGCCGCTGCTCGCCGACTCGTTCGAGCTGCTGGTCGAGCAGCTCGACGAGGACGACACCGTCTCGATCGTGACGTACGCCGGCAGCGAGCAGGTGCTCGCCGACTCCGTGCCCGGGGACCGCCGCGAGGAGCTCGTGGGGATCCTGAGCGAGCTCGAGGCCGGCGGGTCCACCGGGGGCGCCCGGGGCCTGGAGACCGCGTACGAGCTGGCGACGAAGAACTTCGTCGAGGGCGGCAACAACCGGGTGGTCTTGGCGACCGACGGCGACTTCAACGTCGGGCCGTCGACCCCGGAGCAGCTGACCGGGCTGATCGAGGAGCACGCGCGGACCGGCGTCTACATCTCGGTGCTCGGCTTCGGGATGGGCAACCTCAAGGACAGCACGATGGAGGCCATCGCCGACCACGGGAACGGCAACTACGCCTACATCGACACGCTCCAGGAGGCGCGCAAGGTCCTGGTGGACGAGTTCGACTCGACGATGTTCGTCGTCGCGCAGGACCTCAAGGTGCAGGTCGAGCTCAACCCCGCGACCGTCGCGCGGTACCGGCTGCTGGGCTACGACAACCGCCGGCTGGAGGACGAGGAGTTCGACGACGACACCAAGGACGCCGGTGACGTCGGCGCAGGGCACGCGGTGACGGCGTTCTACGAGATCGTTCCGGCCGACGGCGAGCCCGCCGACGACCTGGACTACCAGGACGTCGAGACGGGGCGCTCCGACGACTTCCTGACGGTGCACGTGCGCTACAAGCAGCCGGGCTCCGCGGAGAGCACCGAGGTCGTCTTCCCGGTCCGCGCCGACGCCTACACCGCCCGGCCCACCAGCGACTTCCGGTTCGCGTCCGCCGTCGTCGAGTTCGGCCTCACGGTGGCCGGCTCGGAGCACGCCGAGGACGCCGACGCGAGGCGGGCGCGGGAGCGGGCCGAGGCGGCGCTCGGGGAGGACCCCTACGGCCTGCGGTCGGAGTTCGTCGGCCTGATCGACACGTACCTGGAGATCGACGCCTGACCGGGACGTCGGCTGCGCCGGGCGTCGAGCGGGTCGGCAGCGCGGTGCTCTCAGGTGGAGCCGCGTCGCACCAGCTCGACGCCCGTCCATGACGTGCGCGGCTCGGCGGGCCGGGCGAGCAGCCGGTCGAGGAGCACCTCGGTGAGCTCGGCGGTGAGCTCGTCGGGGTGGAAGTCGACGGTCGTGAGCGGCGGGACGCTCAGCCGTGCCGCGACGACGTCGTCGACCCCCACCACGGCCAGGTCCGCGGGGCACGCCACCCCGTGCCGGGCCGCGCCGGCGAGGACGGCGAGCGCGACGAGGTCGTTGTAGGCGCACACCGCGGTCGGCGGCTCGGACGCGTCGAGCCAGGCCCGCACGACGTCGGCCGCGGCGTCGGCGTCCAGGGGCACGGGCACGACGTCGGGGTCGGGCAGTCCGGCCTGGCGCGTCGTGGCCAGCACCCCGGCGACCCGGTTCCGGGCGAGCGGCTCCAGCCGCTCGTCGTCGGGGGCGCCGTACACCAGGCGCCGGTGCCCGAGGTCGAGGAGGTGCTGCGCCTGGGCGCGCCCGATGTCCGCCTGGAGGACCTCGCGGTCGGTGATGCCGTCGCGCCCGCCCACGTCCTGCACGAGCGGGACCCCGGCGGACTCCAGCCCGGCCACCTCGTCGGGCGTGAGGCGCGCGAGGGCCACGACGGCGGCCGGGGCGAGCTCGGCCACCAGGGCCGTCGCCGACCGCCCGGCCCGGCTGCGCCGGAACACGACCGAGTAGCCGTGCTGGTCCATGGCGTCCGAGAGCCTGTCGACGACGTGGGCGAGGGCCTCGCCGATCCCCATGTCGGGCAGCAGCATCAGGACGTTGTGCGAGCGCCCCTGCCGCAGGGCGCGCGCGGCCGCGGACGGGACGTACCCGAGCTCGCGCACGGCCGCGTGGACGCGGTCCTTGGTCGCAGGCGTGAAGGTCTGCCCGGGCGCGTCGTTGAGGATGTAGCTCACCGTGCTGACGGCGACGCCCGCGCGCCGCGCGACGTCGACCGCGGTCACCCGCCGAGCGCCCATCGTCCCTCCCTCCGACCGGGGACACCGTACCGAGCCGTCGTGGCGCGAGGGTTGACACGTCCGTCCTGTCGGTTAGCGTCACTCTACTGAGACGTTTCGGTAGCCCAGCAGCGGCACTCCACCGGCACGTCGAGCCGTCGTCGAGGAGGACAACGTGCCCACACCACCCACCCCAGGTCTGCGCCAACGGGGCGTCGCGTGCGTCGCCACCGCCGGCGTCGTCGCGACCACGGCCCTCGCCGGCCTGGCCGCCCCGGCCGCCGCCCACGGACGGCAGCCCACCCTCGAGTCGCGGAGCGTGCCGATCATCCGCGTCGACGGCAGGCAGTTCCGCGACCTCGACCGCGACGGCGCCCTCACGCCCTACGAGGACTGGCGGCTGAGCCCCGACGAGCGCGCGGCCGACCTCGTCGAGCGCCTCACTCTCGAGCAGCGCGCCGGCCTCCTGGTCCACGGGACGCTGCCGACCGCGGCCTCGCCGATCGGCGCGGGCACCGAGTACGACCTGGCTGCGCTGACGCCGGTCCTCGTCGACGACCACGTGACGACGTTCATCACGCGCCTGTCGGCGGCGCCCGGTGCGATCGCCGAGCAGCACAACCGCGTGCAGGAGCTCGCCGAGGCGCAGCCCCTCGGCATCCCCGTGCTCGTGAGCACGGACCCGCGCAACGGCTTCTCGGTCACCGGCGGCCAGACCGTCGCGCGCGTGGGGACGACGGCGATGCCCGACTTCCCGGGGATGGCCGCCGCCGGCAGCCCGCGCCTGACCGAGCGCCTCGCCGAGATCGTGCGCGAGGAGTACCGGGCGATGGGGATCCACATGAGCCTCTCGCCCCAGGCGGACATCGCGACCGAGCCGCGGTGGACCCGGATCAACGGCACCTTCGGCTCCGACCCGCGGACGGCGAGCCGGCACGTCGAGGCGTACGTCGAGGGCATGCAGGACGGCGACGACGGACTCCACGACGACAGCGTCGCGACCGTCACCAAGCACTGGGTCGGCTACGGCGCCCAGGAGAACGGCTACGACAGCCACTACTACTACGGCCGCTACGCGGTGTTCCCGGGCGGGAGCTTCGCGGAGCACGTCGTGCCGTTCGAGGGCGCGTTCGCGGCGAGCACGTCCGGCATCATGCCGACCTACTCGATCCTCCAGGACCTCGAGCTCCAGGGGCAGGCGCTGGAGCAGGTCGGCGCCGGGTTCAACGCGTACCTGCTCCAGGACCTGCTGCGCGAGCAGCACGGGTTCGACGGCGTGATCCTCTCCGACTGGGGCATCACGGGTGACTGCCCCGTCGAGTGCCAGGAGAACCGGCCCCCGGCGTTCTTCGTCGGGCCGTGGGGTGCAGGCATGCCGTGGGGCGTCGAGGACCTCACGGTCACCGAGCGCTTCGCCGAGACCCTGAACGCGGGCGTCGACCAGGTCGGTGGCTCGAACGAGCCGTCGCACGTCGTCGAGGCCGTCGCCCAGGGGCTCGTCGACGAGGAGCGCGTCGCCGACGCCGCGCGCCGCGTCCTGGTCCAGAAGCTCGAGCTGGGCCTGTTCGAGGACCCGTACGTCGACCCGGCCGGCGCCGAGCAGGTCGCGGGCAACGAGAGGTTCACGCGCGTCGGCGACGCCGCGCAGGCGAGCTCGCTCACGCTGCTCACCAACGAGCGCCGCACGCTGCCCGCCCGGGAGCGGGCGGTCGACACGGTGTACCTGTCCGGCGTGGCGGCGGAGGTCGCGGAGGCACGCGGCCTCACCGTCGTCGCCGATCCCGCCCAGGCCGACCTGGCCGTCGTGCGGCTCTCCGACCCGCGCGGCGGCGCCGACCTGACGGACCTGTCGTTCACGGGCGCCGAGGCCGACCACGCCGCGTTCCAGGCCGCCGTCGACGCGGGCGTCCCGACGGTCGCCGTGCCGAAGCTCGACCGGCCCCTCGTGCTGACGAACGTGGTCGACCGGGCCGACGCGGTGCTCGCGACCTACGGCGTCTCCGACGAGGTGCTGCTCGAGACGGTCTTCGGCGAGCGCCGTCCGGGCGGCCGCCTGCCGTTCGAGCTGCCGTCGTCCGACGCCGCCGTCGAGGCCCAGCTCGAGGACGTGCCCGACGACAGCGCCGACCCGCTGTTCGAGCGCGGGTTCGGCCTGAAGTACGGCGGCCGGCGCAGCTGAGCCGTCGCCCGCGCACCACGACGCCGCCCCCGACCGCCCGCCGGTCGGGGGCGGCCTCCCTGCGGTTCCCCACGCGCGCGGGGCGTAGCGGTGCGGAACCGCCGGTGGGACGATGGCCGGAGGTCGTGGTCGTCACGGAGAGGCCCTGAGATGCGCCGCACCGGATCGCTGCTCGTCCTGCTCGTCCTGCTCGCCGGGTGCACCGGCGACCCCGGCGGTGAGCCGACGTCCGGGCCCACGGGGCCGACGACCACCGCACCCACGGCCGAGCCGACGCAGGAGCCGACCACGGCACCGCCGGGCGCCGCGGTCTACTTCCTGGTCGACACCCGCGCCGGGTTCCGGCTGGCCCGGGAGGCCGCCCGCGCCGGCGGGGACGACGCCGTCCGGCTCGCCGTCGAGCAGATGATCGCCGGGTCGAGCGACCCCGACTACGTCTCGCCGTGGAACCCGACCACCACCGTGCTCGGCGTCGACACCGCCGACGGCGTGCTCACGGTCGACCTCAGCGAGGACGCCCGCACCGCGAGCACCGGCTCGCAGGCCGCGGCCATGATGGTCCAGCAGCTGGTGCACACCGCGACCGCCGCCGCCGGCGACGAGTCCCTGCCCGTGATGCTGGTGATCGAGGGCGAGCCGGCCGGCGAGCTCTGGGGCGCGGTGAGCTGGGACGAGCCCGTCACCCGCGAGGACCCGCTCGACGTCCGTCTGCTGGTGCAGGTCGACGAGCCGCAGGAGGGCGCCACCGTGACGTCGCCCCTGACGGTCACCGGGGAGGCCGCCGTGTTCGAGGCGAACCTGCTGTGGTCGGTGCTCGACGCCACGGGCACGGAGGTGCAGGCAGGCTTCACCACGACCGCGGAGGGCCAGGTGTTCGCGCCGTACGAGCTCGTGCTCGAGCTGGCGCCCGGCGAGTACACGGTCGTGGTCAGCGAGTCGGACGAGTCGGACGGCGAGGGCGGCGCCCCGATGACCGACAGCAAGGCCGTCACGGTCTCCTGAGCGGCCACCGCTCCCGCCACGGGGACGCCGGGCGGGCCCCTCAGGCGGGCGGGATGTTCTGGTTCAGCCGGAACACGTTCTCCGGGTCCCACGCCGACTTCACCTGCGCGAGGCGCCCCCAGGTCGCCGCCCCGTAGGCCCGGTGCACGCCCGCGGTCCCCTCGGCGCCGAGCGCGTTGACGTAGACGCCCACGCTCCACGGCTCGATGGTCGCGGCGAGCCGCCGGCACGTCGCGGAGTGGCGCTCGTCGTCGGCGCGGTCCTCCCACCGGGCGCCGACGCCGTACTCGAACCGGGCGTCGCGGTGCGCGAAGGCCGTCGCCCCCGGCTCGACGTCCGCGATCGCGCCGCCGTACGCGACGAGGCTCGCCGAACCCACGTCGGCCTCGGTGTGCGCGAGGAACGCCTCGAGCGCCGCGTCGGGCAGCTCCCGGACGTAGTGGCTCCTCGCGTAGCGCCGGAACCCGTGCGCCGCACCGACGTCGGACCGGCGCTGCAGGTCGAGGTAGGGCAGGGCGGTCACCCGGCGGGCCAGGGGGCGGCCGAGACCGTCGAGCCCGGCCACGAGCGGCGCCGCGTCGTCCGGTGCGCCGACCCAGACGAGGCCCAGCGTGAGCGGCCCGGCGGCACGCACCTCCGCGTAGAGGGTCGCGCGCCGGGGTGCGTCGTGGGCGCGCGTCAGCCAGGTCCGGAGCGCGTCGAGCCCTCGCGCGGCGTCGAGGTCGACCTCGGCGGTGAGCGCCTGCGTCCCGGTGTCGTGCAGCGCGAGGTCGAAGCGCGTCACGACGCCGAAGTTGCCGCCGCCGCCGCGCAGCGCCCAGAACAGGTCGGGGTGCTCGTCGGGTGCCGCGCGGACGAGCTCGCCCTCGGCGGTCACGACCTCGTACCCGAGCGCGTTGTCGCACGTCAGCCCGACCTGGCGGGCGAGCCAGCCGACCCCACCCCCGAGCGCGAGCCCGCCGATGCCGGTGTGCGACACGATCCCCGCCGTCGTCGCGAGCCCGTGCGCCTGCGCCGCGGCGTCGAGCGAGCCGAGCAGCGCCCCGCCCTGCACCTGCGCGGTCCGGGCGCCCGGGTCGACCGCCACGCCCCGCAGCTGCGACAGGTCGATCATGAGCCCGCCCTCCGGCACGGCCCAGCCCGCGGCGCTGTGCCCGCCGCCGCGGACGCCGAGCGGCAGCCCCAGCTCGCGTGCGACCCGCACCGCGGCGCGCACGTCGTCGCTGCCGGCGCACCGGACGACAAACGCCGGGCGACGGTCGACCGCGCCGTTCCAGACGGTGCGCGCGGCGTCGTACCCGGGCGAGCCGGGGACGAGGACGTCGCCGGTGAAGGTCGCGGGCAGCGTGCCGGCCGTGGTCATGGCACCACTCTGGCGACGGTGGGCGGGGCTGCCAAGGGTCCGTGGGACCGTCCGCGTGCGGATCACGCGATCGGGCAACCGCGTCGTCGGCGCGGTCGCTCCGGGCGGTCGCCGGCCTGGGCGGACGGTCGCGGGAGCCCCGGCCGGCCGCGGGCGACGCGGCCGGGGTCAGCCGTCGGCGCGCGCGATCGTCACCGTGACGTCGTCCGGGCCGCCGGCGAGCAGCTCGACGCCGCGCGCGTCGATGGTGCCCAGGCGGGCGATGCCGTTCCAGTACCCGACGTCGCCGTAGTACAGGACCAGGTCCGTGGACGGGGCGTACCAGCCGATCTCGCCGGGTCCGGGGTCGTCGCCGGCGGGCATGCCGTCCATAGTGAGCGCCGGGTCGAGCCGCGCCGTCTTCTCGACGGCGCCGAGGTCGCCGAACGTCAGCGTCAGCGGCAGCCGGGCGGCCAGGTCGTGCGCCGCCGGGTTGTCCCACAGCCGCCCCGGCACGGTGGTGCCGCCGATCGTGACGAGGAGGGCCGTCTCCCGGGTCGGCGCGGTGGGCTCGGCCGGTCGCGGCGTGCCGTCGGGTGCGGGAGTCGCCGTCGGGGCCGGCTCGGTGGGCGGACGGGTCATGGCGGGTCCTGTCGGCTCGGGCGTGGCGGTGCACGCGGTGAGGGACAGCACGAGGGCGACGGCGAGAGCGCCGTGGCGCGCGGCCGTGGTCACGGTCGTCGCGCTCATCGTGCGCCCGGGTAGACCGAGCGGCGGGACGCGACCACGACGAGCAGGGCGAGGACCCCGAAGACGGTCATCGCCAGCGGCACGACGAGCCCGCCGGCCGCGCCGAGCAGGACGGCCCCCAGGACGCCCGCGGCGAAGATCGCGAGGTTGAACGCGACGGGCAGGAACGCGTTCGCCACGTCGGCGTCGTCCCCGCTCACGGCACTGAGCGGTCGCTGCAGCTGAGGTGACGCCCCACCGAAGGTGACGCCCCAGAGCACCACCGCGGCGTAGACCGCGACCGGCGACCGGTGGCCGACGGCCAGGACCACGCCGGCGGCCGCGAAGACGGCCGTGCACGCCAGGACGAGGGCCTGCGGGTGACGGTCGACGAGCGCCGCGGTCAGCGCGAGCCCGCCGATCGAGGCGACGCCGAAGACGAGCAGGAGGAGCTCGACCGACACCCCGGAGCCGGCGTCGCGCAGGTAGGGCGCGACGTAGGTGTAGGTGGTGCTGTTGCCGAGCATCCAGGCGAAGATCACGGCGAGCACCGCCGCGACGCCGGGGATGCGCACGACGCGGGCGAGCGGCAGGCCGGTCGCCGCGCGCTGGCCGGCGGCGTCCGGCACCAGGAGGGCCGCCAGCACGAGCACGACGACGGTGAGGACGGCCAGGCCGCCGAACGACCACCGCCAGTCGAACGTCGTGCCGAGCCAGGTGCCCAGCGGCGTCCCGAAGGCGATGCCGACCGGGGCGCCGGCGACGACGAGGGACAGCGCCCGGCCGGTGAGCGCCGGGGGTGTGATCCGGACGGCGTAGCCGGCGAGCAGCCCCCAGAGCATCCCGGAGAAGCCGCCCGCCACGAAGCGTGCGGCGAGCGCGAGCACGACGTCCGGGGCGACGGCGGTCAGTGCGTTGGCCAGCACGAACCCGACGATTCCCAGCAGCAGCAGCGGCTTGCGCCGGAACCCGCGGGTCAGGGCGATCGCGGGGACGGTCACCAGGATCGTGCCGAGCGCGTAGGCGCTGACGTACTGGCCGGCGATCCCCTCGGACGTGCCCATCCCGGCGCTGATCTGCGGCAGCAGGCCGGCGGGCATCGTCTCGGTGGAGATGAGCAGGAACCCGAGCAGCGCGAGCACCGACAGGGCCCGCCAGGGCAGCCGGTCGGCGGCTGGTCCCGCGACCGGGGGAGCGGGGGTGGCGTACGTGAGGCTCACGGCGGGTGTCTCCTGGGGCTCGTCGGTCCGGCGTCGTCACTGCGGGGGCCGCTCGGCGACCTGCGGTGCGGACCGGCGGGGCGAGGACGCCGGCCCGGCCGACCGCGTCCGTGCTCACGACGCTAGGGACGCCGAGGTCGGGGGAGGAGTCCCTGGCGAGGGGTGCACCGGCGGTACACCCCTCGCCGCTGCGCGGGGTGCGCGACCGGGACCCGCGGCGCGAGCCCGCCCCGACGGCACCGCGCCGCCGCGGCCTGGCGCCGACGGCACCGCGCCGGCATCGGGCGCTCGCGGCTGTTGACATCTCCGGACATCCGGTACATCGTTTGATCACAGCGGTCAAACGATTGATCAACGGGGATCTCATGCAACGGCGCATCACGATCAAGGACGTCGCGGAAGCGGCAGGTGTCTCGACGACGACCGTGTCGCTCGTCCTGAACAAGGTGCCCGGCCGCCGGATCCCCGAGCACACGCGGCACCGCGTCCGCGAGGCCGCCGAGCAGCTCGGGTACGCGGCGGACGCCGCAGCGCGGACCCTGCGCACCCAGCGGTCGCAGTCGATCGGCTTCGTGTCCGACGAGATCGCCACGTCACCGTTCGCCGGGCAGCTCATCCAGGGGGCGCAGGACGTCGCCCGTGCACGCGACAACATCGTCCTGCTGACCAACTCCGGCTACGACCGGGAGCTCGAGCGCCGCGAGGTCCGGGCGCTGCTCGACCGGCGCGTCGACGGCATCCTCTACGCCGCGATGTACCACCGGGTCGTCGAGCTGCCGCCCGAGCTCGCGGGCGTCCCCGTGGTCGTGCTCAACGCCGAGTGCCCGGACGAGGGCGTCTCCTGGGTCGCCCCCGACGAGTTCGCCGGCGGGTGGGACGCCGCGGAGGTCCTGCTGGCGGCCGGGCACTGCCGCCTGGCGATGGTGAACGACGCCGACGAGATCCCCGCCAGCGCGGAGCGCCCCGCCGGCTTCCTCGCCCGGTGCGCCGAGGCCGGGATCCCCGCGAGCGACGTCCCCGTCGTGCGCTCCGAGCCCCGCGCGGTCGCGGCACGCCCCGTCGCGCGCGAGCTGCTCGACCGGCCCGACCGGCCGACCGCGGTGTTCGGGTTCAACGACCAGGTCGCGCTGGGCGTCTACCTGGCAGCGGCCGACCTCGGCCTGCGCGTGCCCGAGGACCTCTCGGTCATCGGGTTCGACAACGTCGAGCTGCTCGCGGAGTCCGTCGCGCCCGGCCTGACCACCATCGCCCTGCCCCACCACGAGATGGGCGCGTGGGCCGCCGAGCAGCTGTACGTGCTCGTCGACGCACCCGACGGCCAGGCGCCGCCGCGGCGCACCGCACACCTCCGAGGCCCGGTCGTGCACCGGGCGTCGGTGACGTCGCCTCCCCGGTAGCACCCGGGGAGGCGACACCGATCACCACGAGGGTGCGTTGCAGCGCGCCCTCGAGGACCACCGTCGATCCACAGCAGTGATCTGGAGGAACTCGTGTCTCGCAACACCATCCGTCGCCTCGTGGCGGCCAGCCTAGTTGTCACCGGCGCCGCGACCCTGGCGGCGTGCTCGGGCGGATCGGGCGGCTCGGGCGGCTCCGGCGGGTCGGAGGGCTCGGGCGACGGCTCGATCACCCTGTGGACCCACAACGGCGGCAACGACGCCGAGCTCGCGATCGACGAGAAGATCGTCGCGGACTTCAACGCCGGCCAGGACGAGTACACCGTCGAGCTGCAGTCGTTCCCGCAGGCGTCGTACAACGACGCGGTCGTCGCCGCGGCGTCGGCGAAGAAGCTCCCGTGCATCGTCGACATCGACGCGCCGAACGTCCCGAACTGGGCCTGGGCCGGCTACCTCGCACCACTCGACCTGCCCGAGGGGACCTTCGACGGCCAGCTCGAGAGCACCGTCGGCACGGTCGACGGCCAGGTCTACACCTACGGCCACTACGACGTCGCGCTCGCGATGTACAGCAGGAGGTCGGTGCTGGAGTCGGTCGGGGCGCGGATCCCGACCATGGACGAGCCGTGGACCGAGCAGGAGCTCGCCGACGTCCTCGCGGACCTCGAGGCCACCGGGCAGTTCCCGTACCCCCTGGACCTGGGGACCGGCGGGACGGGCGAGTGGCTGCCGTACGCGTACTCGCCGTTCCTGCAGAGCTTCGGCGGGGACCTCGTCGACCGGGAGACGTACACGAGTGCCGAGGGCGTCCTGAACGGGCCCGAGGCGGTCGCGTGGGGCGAGTGGATGCAGGGGCTCGTCGCCGACGGCTACATGTCGGCGAGGTCGGGGAGCGACGCGACCGCCGACTTCGTCAACGGCCAGAGCGGCATCCTGTACTCGGGCAGCTGGGCCAACCCGACGGTGACCGAGGCGTTCGGCGACGACGCCGTCGTCCTGCCGCCGCCGGACCTCGGCGAGGGCCCGAAGATCGGCGGCGGGTCCTGGCAGTGGGGCATGACCTCGGGCTGCGAGGACCCCGCCGCGGCGCAGGCCTACCTCGACTTCGCGCACCAGAGCGACTACGTCGTCGAGCTCGCCGACACCCTGGGCGTCATCCCGGCGACCGACGAGGCCGCGGCCGCGATGCCCGACTACGCCGAGGGCGGCAAGGCGGCCGTCTTCCGCGACATGTCGAAGGAGTTCGCGCTCGTGCGCCCCGTGACCCCGGCGTACCCGTTCATCTCCTCGACGTTCCAGAAGGCCGTCACGGACATCCTGTCCGGCGGCGACGTCCAGCAGATCCTCGACAAGGCCGCGGCCGACATCGACACCGACATCCAGCGGAACGACGACTACGCCTTCTGACGCCGCGGCCCGGTGTGCCGGCACCCCCGGCACACCCGGGCTCGGCTCGGGGACAGGACTGTCATGACCACCTCCAGCTCGATCGCGCCCGGCCGCGCCCTCGCGGCCACCCGCCCGCGCCGCAGCCTCCTCCAGCGAGGCGACCGGCGAGCCACCTCCGCCCGCTCGCACGAGGCGCGCACCGCGTCGTGGATGGTCGGCCCCGCCGGCCTCCTGCTCACGGTCTTCCTGCTCGTGCCGGTCGGCCTGGCGTTCGCCCTCGCGTTCACCAACGCCCGGCTGATCTCCCCGCGACCGGCCCGCTTCGTCGGGCTGGACAACTTCGTCACCCTGAGCCAGGACCCCGTGTTCTGGGCGTCGCTGCGCAACACGCTCGTCTTCGCCCTGGTCGTCGTCCCGCTCCAGGCCGGCCTCGCTCTGGTCCTCGCTCTGCTCGTCAACGCGAAGGTGCGGGGGACGAACTTCTTCCGGACGGTCTACTTCGTGCCCGTCGTGACCTCGATGGTCGTGGTCTCGCTGCTGTGGCGGTTCCTCTACCAGGAGGACGGGCTGCTCAACCAGCTGATCTCGAAGGTCTCGTTCGGGCACTACACGCCGATCGACTGGCTCAACGACCCGAGCACCGCGCTGGGCGCGATCATCGTGATGTCGATCTGGCAGGCGGTCGGGTTCCACATGCTCATCTGGCTGTCCGGCCTGCAGACGATCCCCGCCGAGCTGTACGAGGCGGGCGCGCTGGACGGCGCGACCGGCTGGAAGAGGTTCCGCCACATCACCTGGCCCAGCCTCGTCGCCACCCGCACGTTCATCCTCATCACCATCACGATCGCGGCGCTCAGCCTGTTCACGCAGATCAACGTGATGACCCAGGGCGGCCCGCTCGACTCCACGACCACGGTGGTCTTCATGGCCGTGCGCACCGGGTACCAGCAGCTCGCGACCGGCTACGCGTCGGCGATCTCCCTGGTGTTCTTCGTCCTCGTGCTCGTCGTGGCCGCCATCCAGCGCTACCTGACCCGGGAGAAGGTCTGATGACCGCCACCGTCCCCACCGCGGGCGCCGTCCCCGCCACCCGAGCCGTGCGCGCCGTCCCCGTCCCGGCACGGGCGGGCAAGCGCGCCCGCTCCCGCCGGGCCACCTTCGGGGTGCTGGCCGGGCGCGCGCTCCTCGCGCTCGTGTTCGCCCTGCCGCTGCTGTTCATGTTCGTGTCGTCGTTCAAGCCGGACCTGCAGATCTTCGCCGACCTGACGAGCTGGGGGGCGTTCGTGCCGGTCGGTGCGCTGACCCTGGAGAACTACGCCGGCGTGTTCGAGCGCGTCCCGTTCGCGCGGTTCCTGCTGAACTCCGTGGGCATCGCCGCGGTCACGGTCGTGCTCGGGCTCGTCGTGAACTCGATGGCGGCGTTCGCCCTGTCGCGCCTGCGCTGGCGCGGCCAGCAGCTCGCGCTCACGGTCATCATCGCGACGCTCATCGTGCCGTTCGAGACGCTGGCGCTGCCGCTGGTCTGGTGGGTCAACAAGCTGCCGTGGCTCGAGCTCAACGGCTTCTCGCTGGCCATGACGACCGGGTGGCTCGACACCTACCGGGTGCAGATCCTGCCGTTCGTCGCGAACGCGTTCTCGATCTACCTCTTCTACCAGTACTTCTCGAGCATCCCGAAGGACCTCGACGAGGCGGCCCGCATGGACGGCGCCGGGTGGTTCAGCATCTACCGGCGGGTGATCATGCCGCTGTCCGGCCCGGCGATCGCCACGGTCGCGATCCTGACGTTCCTGCCGGCGTGGAACTCCTACCTGTGGCCGCTCATGGTCGTGCAGACCGAGGAGCTGCGACCCGTCATGGTCGGGATCCAGTACTTCTTCCAGCTCAACGTCTCCTGGGGCCAGATCATGGCCTACGCCTCGATGATCACCGTCCCGATCCTCGCGCTGTTCCTGGCGTTCCAGCGCTCGTTCATCAACTCGATCGCGTCCAGCGGCGTGAAGGGCTGACGACATGCACCTGCTCCCTGACGCCTGGACCTGGGACATGTGGTTCGTCGACGACGGACGGCAGTTCCACGCGTTCTACCTCAAGGCCTCCCGGGCCCTGATCGACCCCGACCGCCGCCACCTGCGGGCGAGCGTCGGGCACGCGGTCTCCGACGACCTGCACACCTGGACGGAGCTCGCCGACGCGTTCGTCCCGTCCGACGGGCCCGCGTTCGACGACCTGGCCATCTGGACCGGGTCGGTGCTGCGCGGCCCCGACGGGGACTGGCGCTTCTTCTACACCGGCTGCAGCCGGGCCCGGCCCGAGGTCCAGCGCATCTCCGTGGCACGGTCCCGCGACCTGGTGCACTGGACCCGGGACGCCGGCGCCCCCGTCCTGGAGGCCGACCCGACCTGGTACGAACGGCTCGGCGACTCGGCCTGGGACAACGAGACCTGGCGGGACCCCTGGGTGTTCCCGGTGGGCGACGAGTGGCACATGCTGCTCACCGCCCGGGCCCGCGACGGGGAGCCGCGCGGGCGCGGGGTGGTCGGGCACGCCGTCTCGACCGACCTGGACCACTGGGAGGTCCGGGCGCCGCTGAGCGCCGCCGACACGGGGTTCGGGCAGCTCGAGGTCCTGCAGCTCGCCGAGGTCGAGGGCCGGCTCGTGCTGCTGTTCAGCTGCCTGGGCGCGGAGCTGTCCGACGGGCGGCGGGCCACGGACGACCGCGGCGGGATCTGGAGCCTGCCGGTGGACTCGCCCACCGGGCCCTTCGACGTCGGCCGCGCCACCCGGCTGACCGACCACCGCTGGTACGCGGGGCGCCTCGTCGAGGACCGCACGGGGCGGTGGAACCTCATGGCGTTCCGCAACGAGGGCGACGACGGCGCCTTCGTCGGCGGCATCGGGGACCCGGTGCCCGTCACCTGGGACGGCGAGCGGCTCGTGCTCGCCGGGTACGACATCAGCTCCGGCACGGCGCCGCACGCGCGCCACCGGCTCACGGGGGAGTAGGAACATGCACCGCAACCACCAGCACACCCGCACGGCTCCACGCCGTCGCACCGGACGGCGGCTGCTCGCCGTCGCGTCCGGCGTCGCGTTCGCCGTGGCGCTGACCCCGGGAGGTCCGGCTGCCGCGGAGCGGCCCGGACCGCCCACGGCGTACGACCAGGACCTGCGTCCGCAGTTCCACTTCAGCGCCCAGGAGAACTGGCTCAACGACCCCAACGGGCTCGTGTACCACGAGGGCGTCTACCACCTGTTCTTCCAGCACAACCCGTTCGGGAACGCGTGGGGGAACATGAGCTGGGGGCACGCGACGTCGCCGGACCTCGTGCACTGGACGGAGCAGCCGGTCGCGATCGGCCAGGGCTTCGACGAGCAGGGGCAGCCGATCGAGGACATCTTCTCCGGGTCCGTCGTCGTCGACCACGGGAACACCTCGGGCTTCGGCACTCCGGAGGACCCGCCGCTCGTCGCGGTCTACACGAGCGCGTACACGCAGATGCACCCCACGCTGCCGGGCATCCAGGCGCAGTCCCTCGCGTACAGCACCGACGACGGGCAGACCTGGACCAAGCACGACGGCAACCCGGTGCTCGACATCGGCTCGCGCGACTTCCGCGACCCCAAGGTCTTCTGGCACGAGGCCACGCAGGAGTGGCGGATGGTCGTCGTGCGGGCCCCGGAGCACAAGGTCGCGATCTACGGGTCGACGAACCTCACGGAGTGGACGCACCTCAGCGACTTCGGCCCGGCCAGTGCCGTCGGCGGCGCGTGGGAGTGCCCCGACCTGTTCCCGCTCGCGGTCGACGGCGACCCGGGCAACGTGAAGTGGGTCATGGTCGTGAGCCTCAACCCCGGCGGGATCGCCGGCGGCTCGGGCACGCAGTACTTCGTCGGCGACTTCGACGGCACCACGTTCACGTCCGACGACCCGCCGACCTACACGCCCCCGGCGGGCACGGTCCTCGAGGGCTTCGAGGGCGCGACGTACGGCGACTGGACCGCGACCGGCACCGCCTTCGGCGACGCCCCCAGCACGGGCGACCTGCCCGGGCAGGCCGGCGTCGCCGGGTTCGAGGGCGCGCAGCTCGCCAACAGCTTCCACGGCGGCGACGGCGCCCGGGGGACGCTCACGTCGCCGGAGTTCCCCGTGACCGGCGACCACCTCAACTTCCTCGTCGGCGGCGGGAACCACCCGCGGGTCGAGGGGACGACGCTCGACCCGACGCTGCCGCCCGGCACGGTCCTCGCGGACTTCGAGGGCAGCACGTGGGGCGAGGGCTGGACGGCCACCGGTGACTTCGCCGGGGACGGCCCGCGTCCGGGGACGATCGGCGACCAGCAGGCCGTCAGCGGGTACCAGGGGGAGCAGCTGGTCAACACGTTCACCGACCACGATGCCGCGACGGGCACCGTCACCTCACCGACGTTCACCATCGAGCAGGACTGGATCAACCTGCTCGTCGGCGGCGGCTACCACCCGTACGCGGGGGACGGCGCCGGCGCCACGGCGGTGAACCTCGTGGTCGACGGTGAGGTCGTGCAGAGCGCGACCGGGCAGGACAGCGAGGCCCTCAACTGGGTCGCGTGGGACGTGTCCGCGCTCGTCGGGAAGCAGGCGCAGATCCAGGTGGTCGACGACAACACCGGCGGGTGGGGGCACGTCCTCGCGGACCACATCATGTTCTCGCCCGAGGCGTCGCACCCCGTGTCCGTCGAGACGTCGGTCAACCTGCTGGTCGGCGACGAGGTCGTGCGCACGGCCACCGGCCCGAGCAGCGAGACGCTCGACTGGACCGGCTGGGACGTGCGCGACCTCGCCGGGCAGGTCGCGCGCATCCAGCTCGTCGACAACAGCACCGGCGGCTGGGGTCACGTCCTGGCCGACCAGTTCACCTTCGCCGACGAGCCGGCGCTGTCGGCGACCCAGCGGGCGCACTGGCTCGACCGCGGGCGGGACTTCTACGCCGGCGTCACCTTCAACGGCCTGCCCGACGACCGCCGCGTCATGATCGGCTGGATGAGCAACTGGCAGTACGCCAACGCCGTCCCGACCGACCCGTGGCGCAGCGCGATGTCGGTGCCGCGCGACCTGACCCTGGTCACGACCGACGGGCAGACGCGGCTGCGGTCCACCCCGGTCCCCGAGCTCCGGTCCCTGCGGCACGGCGCGGTCCCGGTGAAGCGCACCACCCTGGAGCCCGGCGTCACGCCGGTCACGCAGCGCGCCTCGGGCGACCAGCTGGAGATCCAGGCCACGTTCCGCCCGGGTGCCGCCGAGCAGGTCGGCCTGCACGTCCGGGTGGGCGACGGGCAGCGGACCGTGATCGGCTACGACGCCGCGCGCCGCGAGCTCTACGTCGACCGCACGCTCTCGGGCGACGTCGCGTTCAGCCCGGCCTTCGCCAGCGTCGAGCGCGCACCGCTCGAGCCCGACGCGTACGGGAACGTCACGCTCCGGGTGCTGGTCGACCGGTCCTCGGTCGAGGTGTTCGCCGACGGCGGGCAGGTCGCGATCACCGACCTCGTGCTGCCCGCCCGCGGCAGCGACGGCGTCGAGCTCTTCTCGACCGGCGGGCGCGCCCGGCTCGTCGACATGAAGGTGTGGCACCTCGCCTCGAGCTGGTCCGGTGCGCGGCCCACGCCCGAGCCGAGCGGCAGCAGCGTGCCTCCCGCGCGGCCGTGACCTGACGGCGCACGACGCACGCGCGGCGGCGGCCCGGACCGAGCAGGTCCGGGCCGCCGTCGTGCGAGGTCACAGCGCGAGCAGGACGGTCACCCCGACGACGAGGTCGATCACGATGCAGGCCTCGGCGAACCAGCGCCACGTGACCCGGTCGGCGCGGTGCAGGGCGACGTCCCACGCGACGTGCAGGAGCCACCCGGCGGCGACGACCGGCACGGCGACCGCGGCCGGCGCGGTGGCCGCGACGGCCGCGAGGCCGAGGTAGACGACGAACCCGGCGACGTGCGCCGCGAGCAGGCGGTCGCGGTGGAGCTCCCGGCGCACCGTGCCGATCACGAGGTACTCGCCGCCGAGCACGGCCAGCATCCACGCGGGCGGGATGCCGGGACGCAGCCACGAGTCGAACGTCAGGCCGAGCGCGAGGAGCGTCGGCCAGCGGTGCGCGACCGCGGCGACCGCCCGGCCCCACGCCGTGCGCGCCGGGGCGTGCACGTGCCTGCCCGTGTACTCGGTCCGGCGCAGGAGCATCACGGCCGCCATCGCCGGGAGCATGAGGAGGTGCCCGACGAGGAGCGCGTCGGCCGCGGGGACCAGCCCCGCCCAGTACGGGGCGAGGCCCACCGCGAACGGCACGACCATCGCCGCCGACATCTCGCCGACCGCCCGCGGACCGTGCCCGCGGTGCACCATCCACACGGCCATGCCGAGGGTCATGGTCGTCGCCATGAGGAGCGCCGCGGCCTCCGGGCCGGCCGCGGCGAGGTCCCACCCCGCCGCGTCGGCGAGGGCCGTCGCGACCGGGGCGAGCAGGAGCATCCCGAGGAGCATGGCCACGGCCATGCCGCCGAGGTGGAGGGCGAACGTCGCGGCCGGCCCGTGGGGCGGGCGTGCCGGGGTCGTCGCGACGCCGTGCTGCGCGTGTGCGCGCTGCTCGGCTGCGGGCTGTGACGGTGCGGGCTGTGTGGGTGCGTGTGTCGAGGTCATGACCCCACCGTCCGGCCGGCCGGCGCCCGCGGACCCCGGGCCGGGCGCACCGGATACGGTGCGGATCGCACGGGTCCGCCGTGCGCCCGCCGCGCCTAGCATCACGCGTGTGAGCACCGTCGCCGCGTCGCCGTGGTCGGCCGCCCCGCGCGACCGCCGGCTCGGCCGTGCCCGCGCGCTCGTGCTCGTGTGGCTCGCGACGACGGTGTGCACGAGCCTCGTCATGCCGGGCATCGGCCTGCTCGACGAGCCGCGCCCGCTGTGGGTCGCCCTCGGCGCGCTGGGCATCGGCGCCTTCGCCGTCGCGTCGGCGGGCGCGGTGCACGGGGCCGTGACGCCGTGGACGACGGCGCGCACCCGCCGGGCCTGGACGCTCGCGCTCGTGGGCACGGCCGTGGCGTCGCTCGCGCTGGTCGCACCGGTCGCCGCGGGCCGGTGGGCGACATGGGCGTGGGTCGGCGCGGGCGTCGTCGGGATCGCGCCGCTGCTCGTGTCGTGGCGGTGGGTCGTCGTCGTGGCGTCGGTGTGCTCCGCGGTGAGCGTGGTGGTGGCCGCCGTCGCCGGCGGGTCGCCCGTGCACGCGCTCGTCGTGACCGGGGGCATCGGCCTGTCGGTCGCGGCCGTGAACTGGGCGCCGGTGTGGATGTGGGCGCTCCTGCTCGACGCCGACGCCGGCCGTGACGCCCGCGCCCGCCTCGCCGCGGGGGAGGAGCGGCTGCGGTTCGCGCGCGACGTGCACGACGTGCTCGGGCACAGCCTCACCGTCATCGCGCTCAAGGCCGAGCTCGTCGCACGCCTGCCCGCGGGCGACCCGGCCGTCCGCGACGAGGCGGGGCAGATCCAGCGGCTGGCCACGACGGCGCTCGCGGAGGTGCGCCAGGCCGTGCACGCCTACCGCTCGGTGGACCTGCACGAGGAGGTGGCGGCCGTGCGCCAGGTGCTCGACTCGGCGGGCGTGCGGTGCACGGTCGTCGGGGAGGCCGCGGACGTGCCGCCCGACGCGGCGACCCGCCTTGCGCCCGTGCTGCGGGAGGCGGTGACGAACGTGCTGCGGCACAGCCGCGCGACGTGGTGCCGGGTCGAGGTCGGCGTCGAGGCCGGTGCCGCGGGCGGGGCCGGGGCTCGGCTCGGGGTGGACCCCGCGACCGGGCGTGGTGCCGCGGTCGAGCGCGGTGCCGCGGGCGGGGTGGACGGCGGGACCGCCGTGCTGACCGTCCGCAACGACGGCGTCGGCACGCGGGGAGCCGACGCGCACAGCTCGGGGCTCGACGGCGTGGCGGCCCGGCTCGCGGACGCCGGCGGGCGGCTGCGGGTCGAGCGGCTCGGGGACGAGTTCGTGCTCCGGGCGAGCGTCCCGGTGCCCGCGGGTGCGGCCGCTCCCCGTCGCGGGTCCGCGACCGGCAGCGCGTCGGCGACCGGCAGCGCGTCCGTGACCGCGGCGGGTGAGGCCCCGTGATCCGCGTCCTGATCGCCGACGACGAGGAGCTCGTCCGCTCCGCCGTCGCCGCGCTCCTCGCGCTCGAGCCGGACCTCGACGTCGTCGCGCAGGCCGCCGACGGCCCGGCCGCGGTGGCCGCCGCGCTCGCGCACCGTCCGGACGTCGCGCTCGTGGACCTCGAGATGCCGGGGCTCGACGGCGTGGGCGTCGCCGCGGAGATCTCGCGCGCGCTGCCCGGGTGCCGCGTCGTCGTCCTCACCGGCCGCGGCCGACCGGCGCACCTGCGCCGCGCGCTCGAGTCGGGCGCGCGGGGCTTCGTCACCAAGGGCACGTCGGGCGCGACGCTCGCGGGCGTGCTGCGCACCGTCCACGCCGGCGAGCGGTACGTCGACCCGGGCCTGGCGGCCGACGCGCTCAGCGCCCCGGCCTGCCCGCTCAGCGCTCGCGAGCTCGAGGTGCTGCGCCTGGCCGCGTTCGACCTGCCCGCGTCGGTCATCGCCCAGCGGGCCCACCTGGCGCCGGGCACGGTGCGCAACTACCTGCTCGCCGCGCAGACGAAGCTCGACGCGGCCACCCGCGCGGAGGCGGTCCGGACGGCCCAGCGGTTCGGCTGGCTCTAGCGGTCGACGGGCTGCGGCTCCGGACACCCGGCGGGCGACGGTTCACGCCGGTCGCGTTCCCGGAGGACGTCACCGACTTCACCGTGCGTGAGGTCGCGCGCGCGGGCTGGGCGGTGCACGCGCGCGTCACCGTCGACGCCGCCGCGGACGAGGTCCTGGCGCGCATCAACCCCGCGGTCGGCACGGTCGAGGCGCTCGCGGACGGTCGCAGCGTGCTGGTGACCGGCGGCGACAGCGTCGAGGTCGTCGCGGTCTGGATCGGCATGCTCGGGCTCGACTTCCACGTCGACGAGCCGCCAGAGCTCGTGGAGCACCTCCGGGTGCTCACGGAGCGCTGTGCCCGGGCGGTCCCGGGAGCGAGCACGTCGACGTGACGCGGGTGCCCCCGCCTCAGCCGGTGGGGCGGTGCACGACGAGCTCCATGTGCATCGAGTCGGTGCTCTCCCCGCCCCACGCACCGCCGACGTCGAACCCGTGCCGGGCGAGCGCCACGAGGAAGTCGACGCTGACGTGCCCGTCCTGGCCGGTGCCCGTGGTGTAGAACCCGCGCTCGAGCAGCTGGGCCATCGACGGCGACGAGACCACCCGGTCGGTCCCCGGTCGGCCGCCGCCGCGCGGGCGGCTCGCCGAGCCGAACAGGAAGTCCGCGCGCCCCAGGAGGCCGCGCAGCGACGTCAGCCGGTCGAGGCGCTCGCGCGCACCCACGAGGGGCTCCAGGAGCGCGACCCGTGCAGCGGCGGCAGCGACGACGCGCGCGGTCCGCTCGTCGTAGGTCGGCGGCGGCGGCGCCGCGGGGTCGACGCCCGCGGTCCGCTCCCAGCCGGCGAGGCGGGTGAGCTCGGCGGCGACGGGCTCCGGTCCGGCCCCGCGCGGCCGCCGCTGCCGGGCCACCTCGCGGGGGACCGCCTGCAGTCGTGCGACCTGCGCCGACAGGGTCCGGGCGGCAGGGATGGTCGCCGCGGTGAGACCGGCCGCCTGCGCCGCGGTGCCGATGGCCTGCTCGGCGGTCGTGATCGCGGTGGTCCACGGCGCGATCACGGCCGGGACCTGGGCGAGGATCGCCGGACGGTCGGCCGCCGCGGCCTCGAAGTACCGCGTGCGGAGCTCGAGGAACGCGGCCCCCTGGTTGCCCAGGCTCCCCTGGAACCCGGTGGAGGTCGCCGAGAGGCGGGCGCTCTCGACCGGGATGCGCGCGAGCAGCGCCGCCGAGGCCGGGTCGGCAGGGGCCGCGGCCGGTCCCGTGGCTGCCGGTCCGGCGTCGGTCGGTGCGGGCACCGCGGCCGGTGCGCCGTCCGGGCC
>NZ_JBFTER010000021.1:0-54955 GCF_047229345.1 Cellulomonas jepli
CTGCCGGGCGGCGTCGGGCCGCGGCGACGAGCGCCCGAGCCACGTCGAGACCACCTCGCCCCGCTCGCCGGCGCGCGCCGCCGCCTCGACGAGCCCGACAGCCCGGGGGTAGGCCCGCGTGAGCTGCGGCATCACGACCGCGCTCGCCCCGGTCGTCGCGCCGTAGATCGCGCCGAGCATCGCGTACTTCGCCTGCTGCCGGGTCTCGACGATGCCCGCGTCGACGATGCCCTGGTACAGATCCGCCTGGCGCCCGGCCGCGGCCATCGCCGCGTCGCCCGACATCGCCGCGAGCACGCGCGGCTCGAGCTGCGCGGCGTCCGCGACGACGAGCCGCCACCCCGGGTCGGCCCGGACCGCACCGCGGATCACCGCGGGCAGCTGCAGCGCACCGCCGCCGCTCGTCGCCCAGCGCCCGGTCACGACGCCGCCCGGCACGTAGTCGGGCCGGAACCGCCCGTCGTGCACCCACGCCTCCATCCACGCCCAGCCGTTCGCCGACAGCAGGCGCGCGAGCTTCTTGTACTCGAGCAGCGGGGCCGTCACCGGGTGGTCGAGCGCCCGGATTTCGTACGTGCGGGTCGAGGTCACGTCGAGCCCCGCGAGCCGCAGCCCGCGCAGCAGGTCCGGCTGCGAGTCGAGGTTGAGGGACGGCTGGCCCAGCAGCGCCCGGACCTCGTCCGCGAGCGCCTCGAGCCGCGCGGGCCGCCCACCGCCGCGCGGCCGCTCGCCGAGCAGCCGGGTCAGCAGCGCGTCGTGCTCGGCGACGTCCCACGGCATGCCGTCGTGCCGCATCTCCGCGGCGATGAGCGCGCCCGTCGACTCCGCGGCGAGCAGCAGGCGCAGCCGGCCCGGCTCGTCGGCGCCCGCGACCGCGGCGAGCTGGCGGCGCAGCTCGTCGAGCACGTCGAGCGGGGCCTCCTCGTGCTGACGTGGGTCGTCGAACAGGCTCACCTCGACCGCGCGCGGGGCGTCGGCGCTCGCCGGCGGCAGTCCGTCCCAGCGCCCGGGTGGGGCGAGCGCGAGCTCGGAGCCCGCGCTGAGCGCGCTGCCCCGCAGGATCGCGTGGCACAGACGCAGGTCGTGGCAGCGCTCGACGCGGACGCCGGCGTCGAGCAGCGGCGGGTAGCGGCGCGACGTGTCGTCCCACACCCAGCGCGGCGGCTCGGGGGCGCGCTCGCGGTCACGGGCGCCGGCGGGCAGCTCGGCCGTCGCGACCCGGGCCCGCGCCCCGGGCTCGCCGTCGGCCGTGACGTCCTGCAGCACGACGGAGTCCCGGCGCACCGGGTCGTCGGTCAGCAGCACGAAGGACACGGTCCATTCTCGCGGCCCCCGCCCACACCACTGCAGCGCCACCCGCCCGCGCCGGCGACGCCACCCGCCCGCACGGCCGCGCCACCCGCCCGTGCAGCCGGCACGACCCGCGCGGAACGCGGGACGTCCGGTGACGCGCGGCACCGTCGCCGGACGCCCGTCCACCGGCACCCCGGCGACGAGTCGTCCGCCCAGGTTCGCGTCCCGGACGGCCGCGGGCCACGCGCGCGCCACCGGCGTCGTCCAGCCTGGCGGACCATGCGCCTCCCCCTCGTGGCCCTCACCGCGGCCGCCCTCGTCCTGACGTCCGCCACCACGGCACCCGCCGCCCCCGACGCGAGCGGCAGCCGCCCGTCGGCACCGGGGTCCGACGAGCCCCGCGTCGTCCGGGCGACGACCGAGACCCCGGCCCTGTTCGACGACGAGGCCGGCGGCGAGGCCGACGCGGACGACCCGGCGATCTGGGTCGACCCGCGCGACGCGGCGGCGAGCCTCGTGATCGCGACCGCCAAGACGGGCGGCCTGCGCGTCTACGACCTCGCCGGCCGCGAGCTCCAGGCGGTCGCCGCACCGCCCGCGCCCGGACCCGACGCCGCGCCGGGGCGGTTCAACAACGTCGACGTCGTGCTCGGCGTGAAGCTCGACGGGCGCAAGGTCGACGTCGCGGTCGTCACCGACCGGGGCCGCGACCGCCTCCGGTTCTACGCGATCGACCCGAAGGCCGTCGCCGCGGGCCGGGAGCCGCTGCGCGACGTCACCGCGGCCGACGCGCCGCTGCTGTTCTCCGCCGACGAGGCCGCCGTCGACGAGCAGGCGACCGGCTACGGCCTCGCCACGTACTCCGACGACGGTCGCCACTACGCCGTCGTCAGCCGGCGCAGCACGAGCGACCTCGGGCTCGTCCAGCTCCACTCCTCGCGGGGCCGCCTGGGCTACGCGGTCGAGGACACGCTCACGCTGCCGTCGACGTTCACGCTGCCCGACGCGACGTCGTGGAGCCCGTGCGTCGAGCCCGGCGAGGGCCCGCAGGTCGAGGGCATGGTCGTCGACCCCGCCGCGCGCGTCCTGTACGCCGCGCAGGAGGACGTCGGGCTGTGGGCGCTGCGGCTCGACGTGGACCGCGAGGAGTTCCGCACGGGCCCGCGTGACCAGCGGCTCGTCGAGACGGTCGCGGAGTTCGGCGTGCCGGCGACGTTCGACGCCGCGACCGAGGAGTGCGTCGTCGGCGACGAGGACCCCGGGTTCGGGGGTCGCATCCGTGCGGACGTCGAGGGCGTGACGCTCTACCCGACGGGCCGGCGCGACGGGTACCTGCTCGTCTCGAGCCAGGGCGACAACCGGTTCTACGCGTACGACCGCCGCACGACCGAGCCCGTCGGGAGCTTCGTCGTCGGGGACGGCCCGGCGGTCGACGGCGCGGAGCACTCCGACGGCGCCGCCGCGGTGAGCACCCCGCTGCCCGGCTACCCGCAGGGCCTGCTCGTGGTGCACGACGGCGAGAACGGCCCCGACGAGGTCGGCGCCGACGGCGAGGTCCGCCCGAACGCGAACTTCAAGTACGTCGACTGGCGCGCGCTGGGGCTCCAGGGCCGCTGACGTGCGTGACGGCGGGCGCACCTCCGTGCGAGGTGCGCCCGCCGTCAGGCCGCGCCGACCGCCGCGGTGCCCGCCGGGGTGCCCGCTGCCGCGCCAGCCGGGCCGGGCCGCCGTGACCCGTACGTCCGCACGGCGTCCCGGAAGAACGCCGCGGCGTCCTCCCGCGCGGCCGCGACGGCCGCCGGTGAGCGCCGCACCGACATCCAGTCCTCGTGCCGCAGCTCGCGCTCGACGAGCGTGCGGATCGGTGCCGGGACCTCCCCGACGCCGAGCTCGCGCGTCGTCGCCTTGAGCGCCACGAGGTCCTCGACCGCGCGGACCGTCGGCGCCGCGAGCGGCGCCTGCGCGACGAGGTCCTGCAGGCGCATCGGCGGGACGGCGGACGTCGGGTGCTCACGCAGCCACAGCACCGCGAGCGCCGGACGCAGCGCGTAGAACAGCTTCTTCAGCGGCATCCGCCCGGCGTCGGTCAGGAACTTCGCCCACTGCGTCTGCCCGAGGTGCGCGTAGTGCGTCGCGACCCGCGCCCGGTCCGCGACGCGGTCGGCGAGCGCGAGCAGGTCGCGGCGGAACACCGCGTCGCCGCGGTAGACGAGCGGCGAGCCCGCCCACTCCGGCACGGTCGCGTTGCCGCGCACGAGCAGCTGCACGGCCTTGCGCAGGTCCCACCCGTTGACGTCGAGCACGCCGTCGGGAGCGGACTCCAGCACGTCGCGCACGTCCCACGGGCTCAGGTAGTCCTCGCCGCGGCGGACGTAGACGAACCGGCAGTCGTAGTCGCTGTCGGGCGAGGGGAAGCCCCAGGCGCGGCTGCCGCTCTCGATCGCGAGCGGGATCGCGACGCCGTGCCGCTCGACCATGTCGTCGAGCAGCGCGTCGACGCGCGCGACGGCGTCGGGGGCGAAGGTGTCGGGGAGCTGGCGCACGCGGCGACGGTAGCGGCGGCACCACCCGGGGAGCCCGGGATTTTCGTGGCCGCCCGGGACGCACGCAGCCGCCCCCGCCGGCGACGGCGAGGACGGCTGCGGGGTGCGGGTCAGGTCAGCGTGCGACCATCGCCGCCCAGGTCAGACGGCCGACGATGCCGTCGGCGACCAGGCCGTGCGACCGCTGCCACGCCCGGACGGCGGCCTGCGTGCGGGGGCCGAAGCGCCCGTCCGGGTTCGCGCCGACGATCCGCTGGATCACCGAGACGGACGAGCCGACCGCGCCGCGCGAGATGCCGCGGGCGATCTGCGCCGCGGGGATCGACGTCGCAGTCACCGGGGCAGAGGCGGACTTGCCGTTGGCGGCGTCGACGATCGCGGCCCACGTGAGCGGGCCGACGATGCCGTCGGGCACGAGGCCGTGCGCCCGCTGGAACGCGATGACCGCGGCGCGGGTGGCGGCGCCGAAGCGACCGTCCGCCTCGACGCCGACGACGCGCTGGATGATCGCGACCGACTCGCCGACCGCACCGCGGCGCAGCCCGGCGCGGACGACCGACGCCGGGATGGCGTCCGGGGACAGCACCGGCGCGGCGGGGGCGGCGACGGGCGCGGCCGGGGCGGCCGGGGCGCCGACGGCGACGACGTCCCAGGCATAGTCGAGCGCGCTCCAGCCGGCACCGCGCTCGACGACGACGCGGATCGTGTGGCGGCCCACCGACAGGCCGGTGACCTCGAAGGTGTTGCCCTCGACCATGACCGGCGACGCCGACTGGGCCTCGGGGTGCAGGTCGACGACGTACCCGAGCGCGTAGTCGCCCTCGTCGACGTTCACCGTGAACCGCGCGGTGGTCGACGTGGTCGACGCGGCGGGCGTCGCGGCCCAGGAGATCTGGGGCTTGGGGGCGTCGACGGCTTCGAGCGACAGCGTGCCCTCGTTGGACTCCTGCAGCTCCTCGACACCCTCGGTCCGGGCGTACGCGACGTAGTGCAGGGTGCCCGTGCCGCCCTCCCACGCCGAGAGGGTCAGGATGTTCGTCTCGGGGTCGAAGCCGACCTGGATGTCGCCCGCGGGGCCGTAGACGTCGATGGACTCGAGCGCGCCGGTGCCCAGGGTCACGAGCTCGGCGAGGTCGATCGTGAGCGGCTCGCCGGCCGTGAAGGTGAGCTTCTTGTCCTGGACGGACGGGGGCACGACCTCGACGCCGTCGGGGTCGTCCTCGTCGGCCGGGGTGCCCTCGTCGGCCGGCGTGCCCTCGTCAGCCGGGGTCCCCTCGTCGGCCGGGGTCCCCTCGTCAGCCGGAGTCCCCTCGTCGGACGGAGTCCCCTCGTCGACCGGGGTCCCCTCGTCGGACGGGGTCCCCTCGTCGACCGGGGTCCCCTCGTCGACCGGGGCCGCGTCCTCGACCGGGGCCGCGTCCTCGACCGGTGCCTCCTCCTCGGCGGGCGCGTCGACCGGAGCCTGCTCCTCGACCGGGGTCTCGGGACCGGCGGACGCCTCGACGCCGGTCTCGACGGGACCCTCGGGGGTCGCGGCGGCAGCGCCGACGCTCCCCGCGGTCAGGACGGTGGCGATGACTCCGGCAGCGACGAGACGCCGCGCCCGGGGAGCAGACATGCGTGCAGACATTCGACGAGCGCCTTCCGTAGCGGGCCGTCCTCGAACGGGACGGCCTCGACCCCCTATCGGCCGCCGCGACCAGGACTTTCGGCCCTGGCGGGCAGCAGTCTGGACACCCGTCCGGAACGCCCGGGGCCGGCTCCCGGTGGAGCGCGACGCGGCCCCGTCCTAGCCTCGGGAAGATGACGAAGCCGATCCGCCGCACCGCTCACGTCGCGCTCGACCACACGCTCGGCGCGACCCTGCTCGCCGCGCCGCACCTGCTCGGGCTCAGCACCCGGGCCCGGGTCTTCTTCGGCGCGTTCGGCGCCGTCACCGTCGCCGTCAACGCCCTCACCGACAGCCCGCTCGCGGTGCGCCGGCTCCTGTCGTTCCGCACGCACCGGGCGATCGACCTCGCCGCGGACCCGCTGTACCTCGCGCTCCCGCTCCTGACCGGCATCGCGAAGGAGCCGCGGGCCCGCGCGCTGTGGCTCGGCTCGGCCGCGGTGCTCGGGGCTGCGGTCGCGCTCACCGACTGGGACGCGCCCGCCGACAGCTGACGGCCCGCCCGCCGCGCTGGCTACGCTCGCCGGATGATCGGACGCGTCGACGAGGTCGTCATCGACTGTGCGGACCCGGGCCTGCTCGGGCGGTTCTGGGCGGACGTGCTGGGCGGTGAGCACCGCGTGCGCGACGACGACTGGCACACCCTGCGCTCCCCCGGCTCGCCCGACCTCGCCTTCCAGCGCGTCCCCGAGGGCAAGGCGGTGAAGAACCGCCTGCACCTCGACGTCCTGGTCGAGGACATCGAGGCCGCGACCGCGCAGGCCGAGGCGCTCGGCGCGGTGCGGCAGGGCGACGTGCACCACGACGTCGCGGGCTCGTTCCAGGTGCTGCTGGACCCCGAGGGCAACGAGTGGTGCGTGGTCCGCTCGAACGCGTGAGGCCCGCGTGTCAGTGGGAGGCGACCGGGTTCGGGTCGCCGATGTGGCCGGGTGCGTTGGCCGCGAGGACGCGCTCGACGAACGCCGCGTACTCCTCGATGTAGTGCCGCAGGAACTGCGCGGTCTCCTCGTCGCGGACCTCGCCGTCGGGGCCGTACACCTCGGGGTCGTACATGACGTACGCCTCGGGCGAGTTGAGCTGGGGGGCGTCGAGGAAGCTCAGCACGCTGCGCATCGACGACTGCATGACCGCCGTCCCGACGCGCCCCGGGGACGCCCCGATGATGCCAGTCGGCTTGCGCGCGAACGAGTTGGTGCCCCACGGGCGCGAGCCCCAGTCGATCGCGTTCTTCAGCGCCCCCGGGATCGAGCGGTTGTACTCCGGCGACACGAACAGGATCCCGTCGCACGCCTCGATCGCCTCCTTGAGGGCCCGGCCCGCGGGCGGGAAGTCCTCGTCGAAGTCGGGGCTGTAGAGCGGCAGGTCGCCGATCGGGATCTCGGTGAAGGTGAGCGTGTCGGGGGCGAGCGCAACGAGCGCCCGCGCGAGGGTGCGGTTGATGGAGTCCTTCGCGAGGCTCCCCACGAAGTAGCCGATGCGGTGCGTCATGACGTCTGGCCTCCCTGCCGACGGCCAGGGCAGCGGCCGTCCCCGAGCGTGCGCTGACGTCCTCATCGTCGCACCGGCCGCGCGACCCGGCCCGGCCGGCCCCGCGGACCCGGGCGGTGCAGCAGCCGGGTCCGCGAGCGCGTGCTCAGCGCAGCCCGGCGAAGAACGCCCGCACGTCGTCCACCAGCAGGTCGGGCGCCTCCATCGCCGCGAAGTGCCCGCCACGGTCCAGCTCGGTCCACCGCACGACGTGGTTCTGCTGCTCCGCGATCGGCCGCAGCGTGAGGTCGCCCGGGAACAGCGCGACCGCCGTCGGCACCCCGGAGCTCGGGAGCGCCGCGCCCCAGCTCTCCGACTCGCGGTACAGCCGGGCCGACGAGCCGATCGTCCCGGTGAACCAGTAGACGCTCACGTCGGTGAGCAGGGCGTCCCGGTCGACGGCCTCGTCGGGCCGCTCGATGCCGGGGTTCGTGTAGGTCGCGAACACGTCGACGAGCCAGGCGAGCAGCCCCGCGGGCGAGTCGGTCAGCGCCGGGGCGAGGGTCTGCGGGCGCGTGCTCTGGATCGCCGCGTAGCCGCCGTGCGCCTCCCAGCCGCCGAGCGCCGCGAGCCGCGCCTGGTCGCCCTCGGACCAGCCGCTGGCGTCGACGTCCCAGCCTGGCAGCGTCATGAGGGCGTTCACGTGCACCCCGATGACGTTCTCGGTCGCGATCCGGCCGACCTGCGGCCCGACGACCGAGCCGACGTCGCCGCCCTGCGTGCCGTACCGGTCGTAGCCGAGCCGACGCATGAGCTCGGCGACGACCTCGGCGTACCGGTCGGTCGAGCCCCTCCCCGCGGCGGGGGTCGGCCCGGAGAACCCGAAGCCGGGCAGCGACGGGATCACGAGGTGGAACGCGTCGGCCGGGTCGCCGCCGTGCGCGCGCGGGTCGCTGAGCGGGCCGATCACGTCGAGGAACTCCACGACGGACCCGGGCCAGCCGTGCACGAGGACGAGCGGCAGCGCGTCGGGCTCGGGCGACCGCACGTGCAGGAAGTGCACGCGCTGACCGTCGATGTCCGTCACGTGCTGGGGGTGGGCGTTGAGCCGGGTCTCGTGCTCGCGCCAGTCGTACGCGGTCCGCCAGTGCTCGGCGAGCTCGCGCACGTAGCCGGTGGGGACCCCGTACGTCCAGCCCACGTCGGGCAGCTCGTGGGGCCAGCGGGTGCGCGCGAGGCGCTCGTGCAGGTCGTCGAGGTCGGCCTGCGGCACGTCGATGCGGAACGGGCGGATGCTCTCGTCGGTGCTCATGGTTCGACGCTAGGGACGGCAGCGGCCACCTCCTGACCGCTTCTCCGACGCTGCCCGGAGGTGCGGTCCGGGAGGCTGTGCACGGTCCGGGCAGCGCACGGTCGAGGCAGCGCACGGTCACGGCGAGCAGCGCGGGGACCTGCTGCGGCGGGCGCGGTGGGCTCGGGGCCGGCGCGGCGTCCCGCCCCGGACGAGCACCGGCCCCGTGCGGCTCGGGGCTGCACGGGGCCGGCGGTGCGCGCCCGGCCGAGGGGGGACCGGTCGGTGCGCGAGAACTGTCCTCCGCACGCTACCTCGCGCGGTACCCGACGACGAGGGGACGGAAGGGCAGGTCGCCGAGCGCGTCGCCGGGCACGGCCACCCCGACGACGGTCCCTCGGGTCAGCCGGACGCCGCGTGCTCCGCGAGGACCTCGTCGAGCACCGCCCGGGTCACCGCCGCCGCGGCGGGGTTCGTCCGGAGCTCGTCGACGTAGACGATCAGCGCCTTCCACAGCGCCCACCCTCGCCCGCGCGCCCACGTGCCGTCGTCGACGCCGAGCCGGTCGCGGTACGCGTCACGGCTCTCGCCGGAGAACAGCGTCCAGGCGATCGCCAGGTCGCACGCGGGGTCCCCCACCCCGGACGTCCCGAAGTCGATCACGGCGGCGAGCGCCCCGTCGCGCACGAGGAGGTTGCCGACCGCGACGTCGCCGTGGAACCAGACGGGCGGGCCGTCCCACTGCGCGCGCAGCGCCGTCTCCCACACCTGTGTCGCGAGGTCGCCGGGCACCCGGTCGCCCAGCACCGCGATCGCGTGCCGCGTCTCGTCGTCGTAGACGCGCAGCGGCCCGCCGCGGAACCAGCAGTGCCGGCCGGGAGCAGGTCCGCCGGTCGCGTCGACCTGCCGCAGCGCGACGAGGAACGCCGCGAGGTCCCGCGCGAACCGCGTCAGGTCGCGGACGGTGCCGGGGCCGGCGCGCTCGCCCTCGATCCACCCGTACACGGACCAGGGGAACCGGAAGGTGGCGTCGGGCTCACCCTGCGCGAGCGGGACGGGGACCGGCAGCGGGAGCCGTGGGGCGAGCACCGGCAGCCACCGGTGCTCCTTCGCGACCGCCTCCGCGTAGCCCTCGGCGGTCGGCAGGCGCACCGTCATGCGGTCGCCGAGCCGGAACGTCTGGTTGTCCCAGCCGCCGACCTCGACGGGCCGCACGGGGAGGTCGGCCCACTGCGGCAGCTGGCGCGCGACCAGGCCCCGCACCACGTCCGCGTCGACGAGGCGGCGCTCGCTCAGGGGCACGGCGTCGCCGCCGTCACCCCCGCTCCGGGCCACGGCGACGGGCGCGCCGACGGCGGCGCTCTCGGGCTCGGTGGGTGCGCTCACGCCGTCCACGCTCGCGCGCGCCCGCCGGCAGCGCCAACGGATTTCGGGGTGCGGCGTCGGTCGCGGACCCGGGCGCCGTCGCTCCGCTCAGAGGTCCGCGGGGTTCACCAGGAACTCGGCCGCGTCGGCGATCTCCCCGCCCACGGCCGCGTGCAGCGCCCGCGTCACGGCCTGGACCTGCGGCACCGCCCGTCCGCGCGCGACGCGGTGCTCGAACGACGGGCGCTCGAGCTCGAGCTCCTCGATGTCGGTCGGCTCCCACCGCACGCGGTACGCGACGGCGCCGGCCTTCGCCCACGGGAGCTCGCGCAGCAGGGGCGGCAGGACCTCCTCGCCGTGCACCTCGATCGCGAGCAGCCCGTCGACACCCAGGTCCACCAGCGCGCCGTACCCGGTCTGCGGCGGCGGCTCGGCGAGCATCGCGCGGTCGTACGCCTCGGCCTCGGCGTGCAGGCGCCGGCGCAGGTCCTCGTCCTCGATCCCGTGGCGCTCGAGCGCGTCGCGCAGCCCGGCACCGCCCCGCTCGGGGACGCCGAGCGCCGCGAGCCCGGGGCGGGCGTGGCGTCCGGCGTCGGGCGCGGGGCCCTCCCACGGCACGCCGTCCATCGCGAGCCGGGCCCGTGGCAGGACCTGCTGGACGACGGCCAGCGTCTCCTCGGGCTCGAGCCACCCGCGGGTGTAGACGGTCAGGTCGATCGCGGCGTCGATGTCGGGCGTGAGCACGGTGCCGCGCTCCCCGGTCCGCACCGACCCGCCGAGGCGCCGCGCGACGGCCACGAGCCAGAGCAGCACGCGCTCCTCCTCGCGGACCGGCACCGCGTCGGGGAACGCGCGCTTGAGGCCGTCGCGGTCGCCGCCGGGGTACGGGCGCTCGCCGCGCTCCCGCGGGCACGCGGCGTCGTAGACCACGGCCGTCGCCGCGGGCAGCCCGAGGCTCAGCGCCTCGCCGGCCTCGACGGCGTACGGGCCCGTCAACGTCGAGAGCCGCGAGACGCGCAGCACGCCGGGCGTCGCACCGGCTCCTCGTGGGCCGCGCGCACCGGCCGCCCGCTGCGGGACACCCGGCCGGGTCTCCCACCGTGCGGCCGGGAACCGGGAGACCGCGAGGACCTCGACCTCGTCGGGCCCGATGCCCGCGGGCAGCGCGAGCAGGTGCCGCGTCCGCAGCCCGGGGTCGTCGAGCGGCAGGCGCGGGAGCGCCGGGTCCACGCCGGCCACGTCAGACGTCCGTGCGGTGGAAGCTCTGCCAGGACCGCGACGCCGTCGGGCCCCGCTGGCCCTGGTAGCGCGAGCCGTAGCGCTCGGAGCCGTACGGGAACTCCGACGCCGAGGACAGCCGGAAGAAGCACAGCTGGCCGATCTTCATGCCGGGCCACAGCAGGATCGGCAGGGTCGCGACGTTGGAGAGCTCGAGCGTCACGTGACCCGAGAAGCCGGGGTCGATGAACCCGGCGGTGGAGTGCGTGAGCAGCCCGAGCCGGCCGAGCGAGGACTTGCCCTCGAGGCGGGCCGCGACGTCGTCGGGCAGCGTGACGGCCTCGTACGTCGAGCCGAGCACGAACTCCCCGGGGTGCAGCACGAACGGCTCGGAGCCCTCGACCTCGACGAGGCGCGTGAGGTCCGGCTGGTCGGCCGCGGGGTCGATGAACGGGTACTTGTGGTTGTCGAAGAGCCGGAAGAATCGGTCGAGCCGCACGTCGATGCTCGACGGCTGGATCATCGCGGGCTCGTACGGGTCGAGCACGACCCGGCCGGACTCGAGCTCGGCGCGGATGTCACGATCGGAGAGCAGCACGGGGCAACGGTAACGGTCACCCGGGCGTGCACGCCGGGACCGACCACCGTCCGGCGGTCACCCGCGGGCGAGGACCGCCGGACGAGCGTCCAGCAGCCCGCGGACGTCACCCGGGAACGCGCTCGCCCGGCCGTTCCCCCGCGCAGGGGCTGCGGCTATGCTTCCTCCCGTGAGGTCGCATGGGAGCGCTCTCGCACCGACGTCACACCGGTCCCGACCCGCCGCGAAGCCGCGGCGAGCACCCGGGAGCGGCGCGACACCCAGCACCCGAGAGGCGCACGCATGCGTTACGGCCACTTCGACGACGAGTCCCGTGAGTACGTCATCACGACCCCCCACACGCCTTACCCGTGGATCAACTACCTCGGGTCGGAGCAGTTCTTCTCGCTCCTGTCGCACCAGTCGGGCGGGTACTCGTTCTACCGCGACGCCAAGATGCGGCGCCTGACGCGCTACCGCTACAACAACATCCCGACCGACGCGGGCGGGCGCTACTTCTACGTCAACGACGGCGGCGACGTCTGGACCCCGTCGTGGATGCCGGTCAAGGCCGAGCTCGACCACTTCGAGGCGCGCCACGGCCTCGGCTACTCGACGATCACCGGCGAGCGGAACGGCCTGTCCGTCCAGACGCTGTTCTTCGTCCCGCTCGGCGAGAACGCCGAGGTGCAGAAGGTCACGCTGACCAACACCTCCGCCGCCGCGAAGACCGTCTCCCTCTTCTCGTTCGTCGAGTTCTGCCTGTGGAACGCCCAGGACGACCAGACGAATTACCAGCGCAACCTGTCGATCGGCGAGGTCGAGGTCGAGGCCGACGGCCCGACCGGCACCGCGATCTACCACAAGACCGAGTACCGCGAGCGCCGCGACCACTACGCCGTCTACGGCGTGAACGCCCGGGCCACGGGCTTCGACACGGACCGCGACACGTTCGTCGGCGCGTACAACGGGCTCGGCGAGGCGGCCGTGCCGTTCGCCGGGAAGTCCGAGAACTCGGTCGCCTCCGGCTGGTACCCGATCGGCTCGCACTCGCTCGAGGTCACGCTCGAGCCGGGCGCCTCGACGTCGTACACGTTCGTGCTCGGGTACCTCGAGAACCCGCAGGACGAGAAGTGGGCCGACGACGACCTGCAGGTCGTCAACAAGAAGGGCGCCCACGAGCTCCTCGCCCGGTTCGCGACCGAGGAGCAGACCGACGCCGCGTTCGAGGCGCTCCGCGCGCACTGGACGACGCTGCTGTCCGGCTACTCGGTGTCCAGCACCGACGAGAAGCTCGACCGCATGGTCAACGTGTGGAACCAGTACCAGTGCATGGTCACGTTCAACATGTCCCGCTCGGCGTCGTACTTCGAGACCGGGATCGGCCGCGGGATGGGCTTCCGCGACTCCAACCAGGACCTCCTCGGGTTCGTGCACCTCATCCCCGAGCGCGCCCGCGAGCGCATCCTCGACATCGCCGCGACGCAGTTCCCCGACGGCTCGGCGTACCACCAGTACCAGCCGCTCACGAAGCGCGGGAACAACGACATCGGCTCGGGCTTCAACGACGACCCGCTGTGGCTCATCGCCGGCGTGGCCGCGTACATCAAGGAGTCGGGCGACTTCTCGATCCTCGACGAGCAGGTCCCGTTCGACAACGACGAGTCGCTCGCCGAGCCGCTGTTCGAGCACCTGACGCGCTCGTTCCGGTTCACGGTGAACAACAAGGGCCCGCACGGCCTGCCGCTCATCGGGCGCGCCGACTGGAACGACTGCCTCAACCTCAACTGCTTCTCGACCGAGCCCGGCGAGTCGTTCCAGACGACCGAGAACCAGGCGGGCGGCGTCGCGGAGTCCGTGTTCATCGCCGCGCAGTTCGTCCTCTACGGCGCCGAGTACGCCGAGCTCGCCGAGCGCCGGGGCCTGACCGACGTCGCCGCCGAGGCGCGTGCCGCGGTCGAGGAGATGCGAGCCGCGGTCCTGTCCCACGGGTGGGACGGCGACTGGTTCCTGCGGGCCTACGACTTCTACGGCAACAAGATCGGCACCGACGAGAAGCCCGAGGGCAAGATCTGGATCGAGCCGCAGGGCTTCGCCGTCATGGCGGGCATCGGCGTCGAGGGCTCGGACCCGACCACGCCCGAGGCGCAGGGCAGCCCCGCGATCAAGGCCCTCGACTCGGTCAACGAGCACCTCGCGACCGACCACGGCATGGTCCTGCAGCACCCCGCGTACACGAGCTACCAGATCGAGCTCGGCGAGGTCTCCACGTACCCGCCCGGGTACAAGGAGAACGGCGGGATCTTCTGCCACAACAACCCGTGGGTCATCATCGGCGAGACGGTCGTGGGCCGCGGCGCGCAGGCGTTCGACTACTACAAGCGGATCACGCCGGCGTACCGCGAGGACATCTCCGACGTGCACAAGCTCGAGCCGTACGTGTACGCGCAGATGATCGCGGGCAAGGAGGCCGTGCGGCACGGTGAGGCCAAGAACTCGTGGCTCACCGGCACCGCCGCGTGGAACTTCGTCGCGGTGAGCCAGTACCTGCTCGGGGTCCGCCCCGGCTACGACGGGCTCGTCGTCGACCCGCAGATCGGCCCCGAGGTCCCGGAGTTCACCGTGACCCGCTCGGCGCGCGGCGCGACGTACGAGATCCACGTGACGAACTCCGGCACCCCCGGTGCCCGCGGCACGCTCGTCGTGGACGGCACCCCCGTCGACGGCAACACCGTCCCCTACGCCCCGGCCGGGTCGACCGTCCGGGTCGAGGTCACCGTCTGACCCCCCGGGGTCACCGGACGGTGCCGTAGGAGGACACTGCGACGATGCGGTACGGCTACTTCGACGACGACGCGCGCGAGTACGTCCTCACGCGCCCCGACACGCCGCGGTCCTGGAGCAACTACCTGGGATCGCGGCTCTACGGGGGCATCGTCACGCAGAACGCGGGCGGCTTCTCGTTCTTCCGGTCGGGAGGGACGGGCCGCCTGCTGCGGATGCGCTTCAACGGCGTGCCGCAGGACGAGCCGGGCCGGTTCGTCTACCTGCGGGACGACGCCGACGGGGCCTTCTGGTCCGCGTCGTGGCAGCCGGTCGGGACGCCGCTCGAGGGGCCGGACCCGTACGTCGCACGCGTGCGCCACGGGCTCGGGTACTCGGTGTTCGAGTCCGACCACCGCGGGATCCGCACCGAGATGACGACGTTCGTGCCGCAGGGCCAGGCGTTCGAGCACTGGTCCGTCGAGGTCACGAACACGGGGACGACGCCGCGCACGATCTCGCTGTTCTCGTACGCCGAGCTGGCGAACGAGTGGAGCCACCAGCAGGACCTGCTGAACCTCCAGTACAGCCAGTACGTCGTGCGCGCGTCGTACTCCGACGGCTTCATCCACCGCCTGAACTCGACGCGCGACGTGTTCAGCGAGTGCTGGTTCACGGTCACGGGCGCCGACGTCGTGTCGTTCGACACCGACCGCGACCTGTTCCTGGGCCCGTACCGGACGCCGCGCGACCCGGTCGCGGTCGAGCGGGGCACGTGCTCGGGCAGCGAGACGGTCGGGGACAACGCGTGCGCGTCGCTGCACGTGCGCGTCGAGCTCGCGCCGGGCGAGACCCGTCAGGTCGTCTACACGCTCGGCGTCGGTTCGCCCGACGCCGAGTGGGGTGACGGCACGGTGACGGTGCGGCCCGGGCGCGAGTCGGTCGCGGAGTTCGCGACGCCCGAGCGGATCTCGACGGAGCTCGCCGCGATCCGCGCCGAGTGGGCGGGGCACCTGGCTCCCCTGCAGGTGAGCACGCCGGACCCGCAGCTCGACTCGATGGTCAACGTCTGGCACGCCTACCAGACGCACATGACGTTCAGCTGGTCGCGCGGGGTGTCGCTCATCGAGACCGGCGGCCGCGACGGCCTCGGCTACCGCGACACCGCGCAGGACATCCTCTCGGTCGTCCACTCGATCCCCGAGGCCGCCCGCGAGCGCCTCGACCTGCTGCTCACCGGCCAGACGGCCGAGGGCGGCGCGCTGCCGCTCATCAAGCCGCTCACCCACACGCCCGGCAAGGAGCCGACGCCGGCGCTCGAGGACTACCGCAGCGACGACGCCCTGTGGCTCCCGCTCTCGGTCGCGGCGCTCGTCGACGAGACCGGCGACGCGTCCTACCTCGACACCGTGCTCCCCTACGCCGACGCCGGCGAGGACACGGTGCTCGGGCACCTGGTGCAGGCGCTGCGGTTCTCGCTGGAGCACCGCGGCGCGCACGGCCTGGTCCAGGGCCTCGACGCCGACTGGAACGACTGCATCCAGTTCGGCACCGAGGGCGAGTCGATGTTCTCGACGTTCCTGCTGGCCAACGGCCTGCGCCAGGTCGGCGAGCTCGCCTCGCTGCTCGAGCGCACCGAGGTCGTCGCGTGGTGCGCCGAGCAGCTCGAGCTCCTGCTCGAGGACGCCGAGAAGGCGTGGGACGGCGGCTGGTACATCCGCGGGATCTCCGCCGTCGGCGCCCCGCTCGGCACCGCGACCGCCGACGAGGGCCGCATCTACCTCGAGCCCAACGTCTGGGCCGTGATCTCGGGGGTCGCGAACCCGGGCCGCGCGCGCCAGGCGATGGACTCGGTGCACGAGCACCTCGCGTCGGAGCACGGCATCGCGCTGTGCGACCCGCCGCACACCAAGCCCATCGAGGGCATCGGCCTGTCGCTGCTCGTCTTCCCGCCCGGGCACAAGGAGAACGGCGGCATCTTCTGCCACGCGAACTCCTGGGCCGTCGTCGCCGAGGCGATGCTCGGCCGCGGCGACCGGGCGTACGAGTACTACCGGGCGTACCTGCCGGCCCGGTACGAGGACGACGCCGAGACGCACCAGGTCGAGCCGTACGTCTACAGCCAGTTCACGCACGGTCCCGCGTCGCCGCGGTTCGGGCAGTCCCGCAACCCCTGGCTCACCGGCACCGCGAGCTGGACGTACGTGGCCGTGACGCAGCACCTGCTCGGCGTCCGGCCGACCGCCGCGGGCCTGCGCGTCGACCCGTCGATCCCGTCCGCGTGGGACGGCTTCGAGGTCCGGCGCCGGTTCCGCGGCCGTGACGTGACCGTCCGGGTCACCAACCCCGACCACGTGTGCAGCGGCGTCGCCCGGCTCACGGTCGACGGGACCGCGGTCGAGGGCGACGTGGCACCCGAGTGCCTGCTGCAGGACGGGTCGGTCGTCGACGTGGTGCTCGGGTGAGCGTCACGGCTGATCGGGCGTCCGCCCGGGTGCAGGGCAGTGCGGCGACGGGAACCGTCCCGTCGCCGACGACGAGTCGGGGGGCCGGCATGACGACCGAGACGAGCACGCGCACGCCGGGGACGGCGACGCAGGACCCGACGACGACCAGGGCCGGCCGGCCGAGCCTGCTCGCCGAGCTGACGAGCCCCGACCCCGGCCTCGACCCTGCCGCGACGACCACCGAGGCGCTCCCCGCGGACCCGCGGGTGCTCACGCTGCGCTCGGACGTCTGGGAGCTCGGCGTGCTGCCGGGCACGGGCGGGTCGCTCGCGTTCGGACGCGTTCGGGTCGACGGGCAGTGGCTCGACCTGCTGCGCCCCGCGCGCCCGACCGTGTGGGGCAACCCCGAGAAGTGCGCGAGCTTCCCGCTCGTGCCCTGGTCGAACCGGGTCCGCGACGGGGTCCTGCGCTTCCGCGGCCGGACGTGGACGCTCGCGCACAACGCCGCCGACGGCACCGCGATCCACGGGGCGGTCGCGTACTACACGTGGCGCGTCGTCGACCAGGCCGCGTCCCGGGTCGAGCTCGAGCTCGACACGACGGACCTCGTCGGCGTGAACTTCCCGTGGCGGTTCCGCTCGCGGCTCGTCTACGAGCTCGACGGCGCCACGCTGCGGGTCACGACCACGGTCGAGAACGTCGACCGTGAGGCCTTCCCCGCGGGGTTCGGGCACCACCCGTACTTCCAGCGCCGGCTCACGCCCGCCGCGAGCACGGCGCCCGTCGTCGCGCGCGAGGAGCTCGTCGACGCGGACGCGGTGACGGTCGACGGCGGGGCGACCCTGGCGACGGCCGGCGTACCGGCTCCCGCGCTCGACGCCGTGCTGCACGTGCCGTACGAGCGCGGGTACGCCCTCGCCGCGGGGATGGCGTCCGGCCCCGCCGGCGAGGTCCCGCCGCGCGCCGACTACCGCGAGCCGCGTCCCGTCGGCAACGCCTTCGTCGACGACGTGCTGACCGACCGCCGCCCGGGCGCCCCGGTGACGTGGACGTACCCGGACCGGGGCGTCGGCGTGCGCCTCGACGCCGACGACGTCTACAGCCACCTCGTCGTGTACGTCCCGCGGCGCCGCGCCTACTTCGCGGTCGAGCCCGTCACGCACGTCAACGCCGGCGTCGAGCTGTTCGAGGACGGGGTCCCGGGCACGGGCGTGTTCGTGCTGGAGCCGGGCGAGTCGCGCACGGGGTCGTTCACGTTGACGGTCGAGCGGACGTGACGCCGTCCGGCACCGGCGGCGCACCGCGACCGCGTCCGCGGACCGGGGATTCGACGGAACCGGCTGCGTCGGTATGATGGTGCGCGCGCTGGCGCAGGGGCCTCCTCGGAGGGCTCGATCCAGCGCAGTGCGGGTGTAGTTCAGTGGTAGAACTTCAGCTTCCCAAGCTGATAGCGCGAGTTCGATTCTCGTCACCCGCTCCACCAGAAGGCCAGGTCAGGAGTCATCCGACCTGGCCTTCTTGCTGTCCGGTGCTCGCGCAGCCGGACGTCGAGCCGGCCCCACCCGTACAGACGACAACGACGCCTTCGCTTCCGCGCATCCCGACGTGAGCCCGCAGCTCCCGGCGCCTACATCGCCGGCTACGGCGCGCCCCAGCCGGCGCCGAGTCAGCCCTGAGGCGCGGACGTGCTACCTCCGCCACAGGTGACGATCGGGGCCTCGGAGGCGTCCCGACGGGGGACACCCAGCGTCGCGGACTGGGCTGATCGAGCGACGTCGCCGCGTCGTCGGCTTTCGCGTGCGCGATGCTTCCGACACGCGGCGTTCATGCGCCCTCGCGCACGAGACGAAGCGGTGAAGATGAACGAGCCTGTCCGACTGCAGTTCGTCCTGCCGTCGCTCCGTGCGATCTCGGCGCACCCGGTGCGGGTCGTCGGCACGTTCCTCGTCCTCAGCCTGCTCACTGCGGCCCTCGTCCCCGATGCGTGGCAGCTCGTGGAGTGGCTGCGCGCCTTCACGGTCGTCGGGACCTCCACCGTGCTGGTCTCCGCCGGAGCTGTGCGCGCAGCCAACCGGCTCCCGCGCCGCCCACCCGCGCCTCGGCGCAGAACCGCACGGCTGCGCTCGCCAGGCCGGCGCCCTCCGACGCACCTGCCGCTGCTCGTGAACCGGTGCGTGGTGTGCGGCCGGCGACTGACGGACTACACGAGCCAGCGGACAGGCGTCGGCCCCGACTGCCGTGCGCGCTACGGTCCTCAGCCTCAGTTTCGGCCGAACCCCGCCTTCCGTGAGTGGGAGCGCCGACGAGCGGCCCTTCAGCGTGAGCAGGAGGCTGAACAACGCGAGCACGACATGGCGTACTCCCGCGCCCAGGCTGAGCACGAGATCCGTGTGCGCGCATGGGAGGCCGAGATGGCGACACCGAGGAACCAGGCCCGGGCAGAAGTGCGCACAGTCGCGCGCCGCACCATCGGGGTCGATCTCGGCGTGGTGCTCTCCGCGGTCCTGTCGGAGCTCGTCGTCGCAGCGGTGACGCAGTCGGACGTGCCGTTCCTCGGTTGAGGGCGACGTCGTGCGTCCTGGAGACCGTGCCCTGCTTCGACGTCCTTGGGGACGTGGACGTCGACGACGCCGCCCGCCTGCCGCCTGAGCGCTGGTACGGGCCGGTCGTTCCGCGCACGTCCGCGATGTTCCGCCCCGCCGAGCGCTGACGGTCTCGGCGCGCCTGACGGCGTCGTCAGCGAGCCGCGCACCGACGACCTACGGCTTCGCCAGCTTCTGCTCGAGCGCCGTCGACACAAGACCCTCCACCCGGAAGGCGTCCGCCTCGCTCTCGAGGCTCCGGTAGGCCTCGTTGAGCACATCGCGCGTGTCGCCGGCCGCCACACGGACGTCGTCCGCCGCCGTCGGCGCCGGCTTCTTCGCCTGCGCGGCCTTCCAAGCGCGCAGGAGCGCCGTGATCTCCGTGTCGACCGCCTGCAGGCGCGTGTGAAGGTCCTTCTGGGCGGGTGTCAGGTTGTTCGCCACCGCCAGCCGCGCCAGGGTGGGCGTCAGGGTCGTCGACTGCCAGGTGTCGAGCGTCGTGACGTGCCGCTTGCCGTCGGACAGCCGCGAGCCGGGCTCGGCCAGCGTGCCGAGACCCGCGACAAGCTTCCGGTGGGCCATCAGCAGCGTCAGGAGCTGGTTGTTCGGGCCGTACATGACGTCGTGCATGCGTGCCGCGTGCGCTCTCTGGTCGGCGTCGAGCGGGGCGGCGTACTTGGTCGATCTGACGGCCTGGACGGTCTTCTTGAGGATGCCCGTAGCCGCGACCACCTGGTCGACGGTCTGGTTCTGCGCGAGCAGGTTCCGGATGATCACGACGTCCTGGTCGGCGTGCCGCGCCTCGTGGTACAGCGTCCCGGCTACGGCCGTGACCTCCGCGTCGGTGAGGAGCTGGATCTTCTTCGGCGGCGACTTCTGCGAGCTGAACGCCGACGTGTTGACGAGGACCTGCCAGTCCTTCGAGCTGAACACACCGTCCGGGCCGTCGCCGCTCTCGCTGATCGTCCACCGGATCGGGGGCACGCCGGCGGCCGTGAGCTCTTTCGCGACGCGCCTCAGCAGGGCGTCGGCGAAGGCGCGCGGGGACATCGCCGGCTTCGTCTTGCGGAGCCGGGCGGCCTCCGCGACGTAGGCACCCTGGCTCTTCGGCGACTCCAGGCCGTAGGGCGCGCGTTGCACGGTCGGCGCGCCGGCGGCGCCGCGTGCCCCACCGAGGAGGAGCCGGCCGACGACGTGGTTGCCCGCGGTCCGCTGGAGCTCGGTGATCGACCCGGCGCGGGGGTGTCGCACCCCCGACGGCGCAGCGACGACCGGGCGACCCGCCCCGCGCACGGGGCGACGGTCGTCGGGCTCTCGTGCTGTGTCGATGCGGTGCTGTCGCACGATGGGACCTTCCGGCTGACCCTCTCGGGGAGCAGAGACGGCCGACCTCACCACGATACGTCGAGGCGGCCTCGCGCGAGGCGGGCGGAATGCGCTTGGACGCCGCGCGGCCGTCCTCGACACTTGTCCCGGCCCGGGCGGGCCGACGGTCGTCGGTCATCTGGTTCCGGAGGTCGAGGGTTCGAGTCCCTCCGACGCTGCGGCGTCGTGGCTCAGTGGTAGAGCACCGGACTCCGGTGGTCGCACACCGGTCTCCGGCGACCACCACCACGCCCGCCCGGGCCGCCAGCCCTCGGCGACCAGCCCTCCCCGACGACTGTCGTCCCGCGGCGGACCAGACCGACGCGACGTCCCGGTCGCGACCGGCCCGAGGATATTCGCTGGTCACGTGCTGTGTAGACCCCTACCGTCGTGCACGACAACAGAACACGGGAAGGTTCGGGTGGGCCGGAGACAGTCGGTTACCACTCCTAATGGCCAGGTTGCGGGTTCGAGTCCCGTCGCCACCCCTCGCGGTGGCGTAGCTCAATCGGCAGAGCAGGACTCCGGCGTCCTCACACGCCCACCCGAACCTCCCGACGAGCGGGCCGAACGGTCCTCGGTTACCTGGTAGACGGCAGTACGGGTTCGACTCCCGGCCCCTCGGGGCACTGCCCGGCGGCGCGAGCCGCCGTTCCGGGGGCCACCCCCACGCCCGCTCACCCACCACGACGACGGTGGCGGGCCGGAGCGGTTCGGTTACCTCCCTGTCACGGATGACCCCGGTGCTCCGGGGTCACACCCGGCCCGCGCACCACGCCCGCCACCGCCGTCGACCACCGAGAAGAGGAACCACCCATGGACGTCCTGCGCACGCTCGGCCTGCGGCGCACGCCGCAGAGCGAGCGCGCCGACCCCCGCCAGGTGCCCAACAGCGCCGGCGGCCACACCTTCGTGCTCGACGACGCCGCGCGCCTGCGCCGCTTCCTGACGCTCGGCGTGGACGGCGGCTCGTACTACGCCGCTCCGCGCGAGCTCGCCCGCGAGAACGCCGAGGTCGTCGGCCGGATGGCCCGCGAGGACCCGGAGACGCTCGTGCGGACGATCGTCGACGTGTCGACGCGCGGCGCCGCCCCGAAGCAGAACGCGGCGCTGTTCGCGCTCGCGTACGCGGCGTCGGTGCCCGAGTCGGCGCAGCTCGCGCTCGCCGCGCTGCCGCAGGTCGCGCGCACGGGGACGCACCTGTTCCTGTTCGCGGGCTACGTCGAGTCGTTCCGTGGGTGGGGCCGGGGTCTGCGGCGTGCGGTGGGGGGCTGGTACACGGCGAAGGACGTCGATGCCCTGGCCTACCAGGTCGTCAAGTACCGGCAGCGTGAGGGCTGGTCGCACCGCGACCTGCTGCGCCTGGCGCACCCGCAGGCGGTCACGCCGGAGCTGCGGGCGACGTTCGAGTGGGTCGTGCGGGGCACGGTGGGCGACGCGACGCCTGCGCTCGTCGAGGGGTTCGTCGCGGCGCAGTCGGCCACGGACGCCGCCGCCTGGGCCGCGCTGGTCCGCCGGCACCGGCTCTCGTGGGAGATGCTGCCCGACGCCGCGCTCGGCGAGACGGCGGTGTGGGACGCGCTGCTCGACGTGGGCGTGCCCCAGACGGCGCTGCTGCGTCAGCTCCCGCGCCTGACCCGGCTCGGGATGCTGCCGGACCTCGGCGGGCGCACCGGCGAGGTCGTCGCGCAGCTCGTCGACCCGGACCGGCTGCGGTCGGCGCGGGTGCACCCCGTCAACGTGCTCGTGGCGCAGCGGACGTACGCGTCCGGTCGCTCGGCGCGCGGTGCCGGGGCGTGGACGCCGACGCGGCAGGTCGTCGACGCGCTCGACACCGCGTTCTACCGCGCCTTCGGTGCGGTCGAGCCGTCGGGCACGCGGACGCTGCTCGCGGTCGACGTGTCGGGGTCGATGGGCGTGCCGATCTCGGGGATGCCGGTCACGGCCCGTGAGGCGTCGGCCGCGCTCGCGCTCGTGCAGCTCGCGACGGAGCCGTCGGCCACGGCCGTCGGCTTCACCACGGCGGACGGGGGCGTCGCGGGGTGGGGTGGCCAGGACTGGCACCGCAGCACCCTGCGGCCGCTCGCGATCTCGCCGCGGCAGCGCCTCGACGACGCCCTGCGCGTGGTCGACGCGATGCCGATGTCGGGCACCGACTGCGCGCTGCCGATGGTCTGGGCGCGCGAGCAGGGGCTCGAGGTCGACACGTTCGTCGTCTACACCGACAACGAGACGTGGGCGGGGAAGGTGCACCCGCACCAGGCGCTCGCCGAGTACCGGCGCGCGTCGGGCATCGCGGCGAAGCTCGTGGTCGTCGGGATGACGGCCACCGAGTTCACGATCGCGGACCCGAGCGACCCGGGGATGCTCGACGTCGTCGGGTTCGACGGCGCCGTGCCCTCGCTCATCACGGAGTTCGCGCGTGGGCTCTGAGGGTCCGCACCCGCCCGGCAGGGCGGCCAGGGGCGGCACCGGCGACGGTGCCGCCCCTCGGCGCGCCCGGCCGACGGGCACCTCGGACGCGCGGGCCGGCCGTGCGCGCGAGCTGCATCGCAAGGCCGCCGAGGCCGACGAGGTCGCCGCCCGGTACCGCGCCGAGCGCGACCGGCTGATCCTCCAGCTCCGCGCCGAGGACCCCGAGCGCTGGACCTACACCGCGATCGCCGCCGCCCTGGGCTGCAGCCGCGAGCTCGTCGCGCTCATCGCGCGACGCGCGCGGTGACTCCGGTCAGCGGCGTCGCGGCGTCGACCACGCGCCGGATCAGGCCAGCGTCGCCGTGTCGATCACGAAGCGGTAGCGCACGTCCGACGCGAGGACCCGCTCGTACGCCTCGTTGATCTGGTCGGCCGAGATGAGCTCGATGTCGGCGCCCAGGCCGTGCTCGGCGCAGAAGTCGAGCATCTCCTGGGTCTGGCGGATGCCGCCGATCATCGACCCGGCGTACGAGCGCCGGTTCGTCAGGAGCGAGAACACGTTGACGCTCATCGGCTCGGCGGGGGCGCCGACGTTGACGAGGGTCCCGTCGACCGCGAGCAGCCCCAGGTAGGCGTTGACGTCGATGCGCGCGCTGACGGTGTTGACGATGAGGTCGAACTCCCCCGCGAGGTCCTCGAACGTGGCGGCGTCGCTCGTGGCGTAGTAGCGGTCGGCGCCGAGGCGCACCCCGTCCTCCTGCTTCTTGAGCGACTGGGACAGCACCGTGACCTCCGCGCCCATGGCGTGCGCGAGCTTGACGGCCATGTGCCCGAGCCCGCCCAGGCCGACGACGGCGACCTTCTTGCCCGGGCCCGCACCCCAGTGGCGGAGCGGGGAGTACGTGGTGATGCCCGCGCACAGGAGCGGCGCGGCAGCGGCGAGGTCGATGCCCTTCGGCACGCTCAGCACGTAGCCGGCGTCCACGACGACGTGCGTCGAGTAGCCGCCCTGGGTCACCGTGCCGTCCCGGTCGGTCGCGCCGTACGTGCCGACCATGCCCTCCAGGCAGTACTGCTCCTCGCCCTTGCGGCAGTTCACGCACGCGCCGCACGAGTTGACCATGCAACCGACACCGACGCGGTCGCCGACCTTGTGGCGGGTCACGTCCGACCCGACCTCGGCGACGATCCCGACGATCTCGTGGCCGGGGACCAGCGGGTACTGCTGCGGGCCCCAGTCGCCGCGCACGGTGTGGATGTCGGAGTGGCAGATGCCGGCGTACGCGACCTCGATGAGGACGTCGTTCGCTCCGACGGCGCGGCGCTCGATGGTGGTGGGCTCGAGCGGCTCGGAGGCGGCCGAGGCGGCGTAGGCGTGCACGCGCATGGGTGTGTCCTTCGGTTCGGGTGGGGTTCGGGACGAGTCTCCATGACATCCCGGCGACCGGCCCGGCGGGAGTCCCTGCCGTGGGGTGTACTGCGAGGGCGCCCCAGGCGGCTCAGGTCTCCTGGCGCGCGTCGAGCCCGAGGCTCTCGAGCTGCTCGGTGCGCCCCCACGAGGCGAGCAGGCGCAGGCGCTCGGCCGACGCGGACCCCGGCTCGGCCGTGTAGACGAGCAGGACGTGCCCCGGCTCCGCCGTGATGGCGAGCTCCTCGTACGCGAGCACGAGCGGGCCCACCACCGGGTGGGTGAAGTGCTTGGTGCCCGAGCCGTGCGTCCGCACGTCGTGCGCCGCCCACAGCCGCCGGAACGTCTCGCTGCGGGTCGACAGCTCGCCGACGAGGTCCTGCAGGCCGCGGTCGTGCGGGTCCCGACCGGCCTCCGAGCGCATGACCCCGACGCACATCTGCGCGAACCGGTCCCAGTCCGGGTAGAACTCGCGCGACGCGGGGTCGAGGAACTGGAACCGCGCGAGGTTGGGGGTGCGCCCGCCGTCCCCGATCACCGGGGAGTAGAACGCCCGCCCGAGCGCGTTGGTCGCGAGCAGGTCCTGCCGGGGGTTGCGGACGAACGCGACGCCGTCGGTAATCGCGTCGAGCGCCCACTGCAGGCTCGTGCGCGTGCCGGCCTGCCTGGCGGGGCGGCGACGCGGCCGCCCCGACGTCGGGATCCCGTCGGCCGTCCGGGCGAGGTCGAGCAGGTGCGCGCGCTCGGTGTCGTCGAGCTGGAGGGCGCGGGCGACCGCGTCGAGCACCGACGCCGACGCGCCGGCGATCGCACCCCGTTCGAGCTTCGCGTAGTACTCGACGCTCACGCCCGCGAGCGCGGCGACCTCGGTGCGCCGCAGCCCGGCGACCCGCCGGTTCCCGCCGCCCACGATGCCCGCCTGCTCGGGCGTCACCTTGGCGCGGCGCGAGACGAGGAACTCGCGGACCTCGGATCGGTTGTCCATCCCGTCAGGCTAGGTCGGGCCCGGCGGCGGAGGGAGACCCTGCGGGTACACCTCAGGCCGTTCCCCTAGCCTCGTGCGGTGGACGACGACCGGGCGCTCGCCCTGCTGACCCGGGTGTACGCGCCCGAGAACCGCATGTTCCGGGAGGGCCGGCACGAGGTCCGCGTCCCGGCGACGGTCGACGCGGCCGACCTCCACGAGCTTGCGGCCCGCGGCCTCGCCCCGAGCACGTTCGTCACGCTCACGCACGACGCGGCGGTCACCGAGCTGCGGGCCCGCGCCCGCGAGGTCGACGAGCGCGCGGCGGCAGACGCGTTCGTCGCAAGCCTCGGCTCGGCACCCGTGCGCTGGAGGTCGCTCCTGCCCGCGACGGTGCTCGGCTCGACGCTCCCCGACCACGCGTTCGACGGCCGCCCCGACCGGACGTGCGACGTCTGCTTCGTCGACCCCGAGGTCACGGTCGACACCACCGACGCGTGGCGGAGCCGGCGCACGAGCGGCTCGCCGCTGCCGGGGGACGTCGTCGCGTACGTGCTCGCGCTGCGGGAGGCGCCGGCCCCGTGGCCCGCTCCGACGCCGCACGACGTGTGGACGCTGCACGAGGTGCTCCGCACGCTGCGCGAGCTGCCGCCCGGGACGCGACCCGGCGCGGCGGCGAAGGCCGTGCACCGGGAACGGCTCCTGCCCGGCCGGCCGCAGCACGCGGTCACGTCTCTGCTCGAGGACCTCGCGCTGCTCGGCGTGCTCCAGACTCCCGAGCACCCCGGCCTCCTGACCCGGTTCACGACGGCCCGAGAGCGCGACCGCCGCCCCTCGGTGCGCGTCGAGGTGTCCGCGCCGCTCGGGTTCTGGACCGCCGAGCACGGTGTCGACGCGGGCGTCGTCGAGCGGCTGTTCGGTCACCTCCCGGTGCCGTCGACCCGGCCCGCGGAGGCCCCGGCCGCGCCGCCGCCGGTCCGGGCGCCGCGCACCGCCCGGACCCAGCCGCTCGCCCCGCACCTGCGCGGCGACCCGGCGGCGGGCGACGTGTACGCCGTCGGCTGTCGCGAGGACGCCTGGGTGCTCGCCTACTGCCACGGCGTCGAGGAGCACGGCGGGCGGCGCTACGGGCGGGTCGAGTACCTCGACGGGGTGTTCGACGCGCAACCCGGCGCCGAGGTGATCGCCGGGCGGGGCTTCCGGGGGCGCCCCGACGGCCGGTGGCAGCAGCTCACGTCGCAGCTCTCGACGACCCCGCGGGTGCGCCGGATCGCACGCGACGTCCCCGTGCCGCCCGACGACCGGCCCGCCCCGACGAGCACCCCGTTCGGCACCGGGCCCTCGCTGCGGCACATGGCCGGCTGGTGCTTCCCGGAGCTGCGCTAGGCCGCGGGCGCGTGGACCCTCCGGCGCTCTACCCGGGCGGGACGTGCAGGTCGCTCCACGGGACGGCGGCCACCGCGTGCGCCCAGTTCGTGTGCTCGTGGTGGCCGCCGACGTGCACCGCCACGGGAAGTCGACGACCGTCGAGCGCCACCACGGGTGAGCCGGAGCTGCCACCGATCGTGCTGGCGTCGTGCTCGAGGATCCAGCCTCGCGGGTCGTGGGGGACCTGACCGGGAGCCGTCGTGACCGTTCCGAGGGCGATCCGCTTCACCCCCGACCTCCCCCCGAAGACGCACGCGTACGCCGCCGGCGTCGTCGAGAGCGGCCCGCCCGGGTAGCCGACGACGAAGACGCGCTGCGGCGGCTCGACCTGCGCCCGGTCGAGGTCGAGCCCGAGCGGCTCGGGACTTTCCGCCGCACCCGGGCGGAAGCGCAGCACCGCGACGTCGAGGCCGTCGAAGTTGAGCGAACGTGCGACGGGGTGCTGGTGAGCGGCGTCCCCGGGCGTCCCGACCGCCACGACCTCCGTCACTGCCACCTCGTGGTGCGCGCCGCCGGCAGCGACCTCCCCCGTGAGGTCCACCGTGATGCCGTCGGGGAGCGGACCGGGACCCGGTGCGGACGCCCCGCCTCCCGGGCCGCGCAGCTGGCGCAGCACGTGCAGGTTCGTCACGAGGAGGCCGTCCCCGATCACCCAGGCCGTGCCCACGTGCTCGGCACCGGCGGAGCCGATCCGCCCCGTGCCGGCGCACGCGTGCCGCACGGCGCCCTCGGCCGCCTCGAGCTCCACCCGCCACGCGGCGAGCGCCGGCTGGTCGAGGTCCACGAACCCGTCCTGGACGAAGCCGACGGGCCGCGAGCCGTCGGCGTGGACCACCGCGGTGACGCCGGAGGCGAGGGCGGCGGTGAACGACGCGGCCGGGCCCTCGGCGAGCACGCGCCGCATCGCCTCGTCGGCGTCCCCGAGCACCCGGGCGACCGTCTCCGGCGGCGCAGCCTGCCCCACCGCACGGTCGACGTACTCGATCTCGGCGCGCAGCAGCTCGAGCTTGTCGAGGCGGAGCGCGTCGTCGCGCCCCTGCCCGACGGCCCCTGCCCAGCCGTCGAGCAGCACCGCCGCCGGCGCCCGGCCGAGGTCGTCCGCGGGTGTCACCCGATCGTCACCCGCTGCCCGAGCTCCCCGTCGGCGACCGCCCGTCCGGAGCCGACGCCGGCGGCCAGGATCCGCTCGGCGTCGCTGCGCACCAGCGCCCACGGCACGTTCACGGTCGACACGACGCGGAACCGGTCCTTGCCGACCTTCTCGTCCACGACCTGGTTCGTCGTCGCGGTCGGGCTCTGGACGAGCAGGACGTAGGTGGCCGACGTGTCGTGCAGCCGTTGCCGGGCACGCGCGCTCGTCCACAGCGACCGTGCCGCTCCCGACGGGACAGCCATGACCGTGCCGACGAACGTCTCGATCCGCTTCACCAGCTCGGCCGCGAGCGCGGTACGCGGGTCCGGCTCGGCGTCGGCCTGCACCGGGACGGCGGCCGTCTCCCGGAGCTGCCCGCAGGCCGTGAGCAGGGCGTCCAGCCGGACGTCGAGCGGGCCTCGCTCGAGCACGCGGAACGTGTCGTGCACGACGACCCGGTCCGTGCTCGTCGCGAGCGCCCCCGCGAGCGTCGTGCCGGCGACCGCCGCCGAGGGCGCCGTGGCCGACGTGGTGACCGTGTGGGACGTGGCGAACAGCGAGAGGACGTGCGGGAGCACGGCCGCGGCGAGCCCGATGGCGGCGATCGACTCGCCGCCGGCCTCCGGCGGGCTGAGGAGACCGTCGGCAGCGGACTGGAGCTCGGCGAGGGCGACGTCGACCTGGCCGTGCACCGCGTCGGAGGCGACGAGGTCGAGCTCCGTGGTGACGAGCACGGGCCCCGCGCCGACGCTGGGCCCCACGGCTTCGACGATCGCTGTGCACGCCCGGTCCAGCGCTGACGCGAGCAGCTCCGACTCGTACATCGCGCTGGTCCCGGAGACGGTCGTCGTGCCCCGCTCGACCCCGCTGAGGTCGGGCACGAGGCTCGCGTAGCGCCCGGCTGCCGCGGCCACCGAGTCACGCTCGGCGGCGAGCAGCTTCTGGCGACGCTCGGCCTCGCGCAGCTGCTGTGCGGACCGGCTGAGGTACTCCGTCGCCTCGGCCTCCGCCTTCCGCGCCTCCGCCTCGGCCTTGCGGGCCTCGGCCGCCTCCTTGGACCCGGCAGTTCCGGTGCTCTCGGTGCTCACGGCCGCTCCCCCTCGCGCCTGCACTGCGGGACGACGTCATCGTGGCGGGCACGCTCCGCGCGCGACAAGGAGCTCGCACGAAGGGGCGGCACGACCGTTCAGCGTGCCGGGGCACCGACCTCACGCAGCACCGGCAGCGCCCGCTCGAGCATCTCCGACGTCGCCGTCAGGCTGATCCGGAAGTGCCGCGGCCGCCCGAACACCGTGCCCGGCAGGACGTAGACCCCGCGCTCGGCCAGCGCCGCGGTGAACGCGACCGCGTCGCCTCCGGGTGCCTCGCCCCACAGGTAGAACGTGCCCTCGGGGACCGTCAGCGTGTACCCCGCCTCCCCGAGCGCCGCGACGGCCCGGTCCCGCCGCGCCTGCAGAGCCGGGACGTCGATCGACACCGTCTCCAGGGCCGGGGCTGCGTACTGCATGAGCGCGTCGGGGAACCCCCAGCCGAGCGCGAGCTGCAGCGGCAGGATCGCGTCGCGCAGCTCGTCGCGCACCGCGTCCGGGATCAGCGGGGACAGCGCGAGGTAGCCCAGGCGCTGGCCCGGCGCGAGCAGCACCTTCCCGTAGGAGTAGTCGACGAGCGTCCACGGGTAGAGCTCTGCTGGGCTCGTGAAGGCGATGCCGTCGAACCGGATGCGCCGGTAGGGCTCGTCGGACAGCAGCCAGATCCGCCGGCCGTGGCGTGCCGAGGCCTCGTCGAGCACCGTCGCGAGCTCCGCGAGGCGCTCGCGCGCGTAGACCCGGCCGGTCGGGTTGGCCGGGGAGTTCACGACGACGATCCGGGTGCGCGGGGTGATCGCACGCGCGACCGCCTCCACGTCCAGGTCGAACGTGCCCTCGGCGAGGGAGGCCCGCACGGGGACCATGTCGGCGGCGCGCAGCATCGGGGCGTAGAACCAGCCGGGCTCCGGGACCACGACCTCGTCGCCCACGTCGGCGACCAGCCGGAACGCCAGGGCGATCGCCCCGAAGGCGCCCTGGGTCATCGTGATGTCGGCCGCGGCGAAGTCGAGCCCGAGCTCGGCGCGCAGGCCCGCGGCGACCGCCTCCTGCGCCGGTGCGAGGCTCGTCTTGTAGGCGAACCAGTCCTCGGCGCGCGGCTCGAGGTTCGCGCGGATCGCGTCGACCAGCGCCGGCAGCGGCATCTCGTGCGGGTCGCCGAACGACAGGTCGACGACGTCCGGGCGGCCGTCCATCGCCCGCAGCGACACGAAGAACGACGTCACGGGCTCGATCGCGTCGCCCGCCGCCCGGGCCCGGTCCGACAGCTCCATCTCGACGCCCCTCCTCACCCGGTGGGCCGCGCGCTCGCGGTCCCGACCATGATCGGCCGCGACCGGTGCCGCGTCACCGGAACGGGAGGCCGGGCGCCGGGCGCCGCCCCAAGGGGAGGCGCCCCCTGCGGCGTCGGGTCAGCCGACCGGGACGCGCAGCCCGAGCAGCGCCTCCGTCTCGTGCCACACCCGCGCCCCGAGCGTCGGGTCGCCGGAGCGGGGGTGCGGCCGGCCGAGGACCCCCGGCCCCGGTCGCGTCCGCCTCGGGCGCTCCGCGCACGCCGTAGCCGGGCTCTGCGTCGCCGTCCCGGTCAGCCGAGCGGCCCGAACACCTCCCCGGGGGACACCGAGTCGTCGAGCACCCCGTCGAGCACGTCGAGCAGCCGGCGCTCCTCGTACCGGAAGTGCGTCGTCATGACCGCCTCGACGCCGTCGAGGTGCCGCAGCTTCTCGTCGGTGCTCGCGTCGAGCCGGATCGCCTCCGTCAGGCCGCCGAGCAGGTGCTCGATCATGTGGTGGTCTTGGACGAGCTGCGCGACGACGGGCGCGAGCTCGGGCTGCTGCTGCGTCAGGCGCGGGAACAGCGCGGTGTCCTCGCTGCGGTGGTGGCCGCTCAGCGCGGCGCAGAACCCCCAGCAGTAGAGCAGCGGGTCGGTCGCCGGCCGGTCCGGCGTGCCGGCGTCCTCGAGCTGCTCGCGGGCGAGGTCGAGCGCCTCGCGCAGGCGCGCGTGCACCTGGCGCATCTCCGTGGCCCACGCGCGCACCCGGGTGCCGTCGGGGTGCGGAGCGGGTCCGGTGGTGGGCCGCGGCGGTGCGGGGGCCGGTCGGGGGCTCGGGCTCGGGTGCGGACGGGGCGTCGGCCGGGGTCGTGGCCCCGCCTGCGGTCGGGTGCCCGGGTCGGCGGGCGCGGGGAGGTCGGTGGGGTCGTGCGCGAGGTCGGCGATGGCGGGAGCCACCCTTCGAGGTCGGCGCCTCCATGCCTGACGCAGACCGCCACCGGCACGCGACGCTGCGGACGACCCTAGCGGGACCCCTGTGTCCGCGGGCACCCCCGGCGCGCGGCCGCCGTCGACCCGCGCCGCGTCGACCGCCGTACCGTTCCTCCGTGACCCGAGCCGACGACCCGTCCGACCTCGCGCGTCTGCACGGCCAGGTCCTCCTCGGGGTCTCCCGGCTCGCGTGGCACGAGGCCGGTGAGACGCCGGACCCGACGGTCGGCCCGCTGCACCTGGAGCTCGCGCAGGACCGTGGGCTCCTCGTCGACACCCGAGGCGACTGGACGGTCGGCTGGTCGTGGACGGGAGCCGGTGGCGCGTGGGTGGCGCCGTACCGCTACGACATCGACGGCAGCCGGTGGGTGCTGCGCGACGCGTCCGCCGAGCCGGCCTTCCGCGCGTTCGTCGGCTCGCGCGTGGTCGGCGTCGGCCTGCTGCGGGACGCCGCCGGCCAGCTCGTCGGGCTCGACGTCACCTTCCGCTCCGGGCGGCTCCGGGCAGCGATGCGGGCAGGGGACCTCGTCGTCTGACCGACGACACCGCGCGGCCGGACGGGTGCGCTGCGGGCAGGTGCACTCCGGGCGGCCCCAGGCGCGTGAGCCGGGGCGCGACGGCTCCGCGCCCCGGCGACCTCACGGCTTCGCGACCTCCACCCCTGCCTCCTCGAGGTACGCCCGGGCCTTCGCCAGCGCCGCCTGCTGGACGGGCCGCAGCGCCTCCAGGTACGGGCGCGCCCGCTCGATGTAGGCGAGCTGCGCGGCCGCGTCGAGCCCGGCGAGGCGCCCGACCACGTCCAGCTGTTCCTTGCACGCGACGTCCAGGAGCCCCACGCGCACCTGCTCGTCGAGCGGGGCGTCGAGCACGCCGGTCGGCACCATCACGCCGTCGTCGACCGGGGGCGTCGCCACGCCCTGCTCCGCGAGGCACGCCGCCCACTCGGCCACGACGGCCCGGCCCTCGTCGGTCCGCAGCGCCGACGTCCAGCCCTCCGGGGCGAGCGACTCGAAGTCGCTCGGGTCGTACGACAGCCCCTGGTCGAGCGCCGCCGCGAAGCAGGCCCGCGACGCCGGGAAGAACTCCTCGGGCGGCGGGGAGCCGTTGCCGCCGGCCCCCTGCTCGTCGAACGTCTCGACGAGGTCCTGGTACCCGCGGGCCTCGACGTCGGCCCGCACCCAGACGCCGTAGTCCCGGAACCCGGGCCGCACGGGCGGCAGGCCGGTGGACGACGACGAGTACTCGCCGTACCCGGCGGCCTCCAGGCAGCGGTGCGCGGAGTGGAGCTGCGCCGCCAGGAGGATCGCCTCCTCCGACTCGTCGATCAGCCAGTCGTCGAGCGGGAGCCGGACCGTGCCCGCGTCCAGGTCGATGATCACCGCGTCCGCGGGCGCGGCGCTCGCCGACGAGCCCGGCGTCGGGCTCGGCGCGGGGACCGTCGTCCCCCCGGGCGTCGGCCCCGCGGGCAGTGCCGCCTCCCCCGGCCCGGGCAGCGCCGAGACGCCCAGGGCCACCGCGAGCACGAGCACGAGGGTCCCGACCGTGACCCCGCCGGCCCGGGCGAGGCGGTGGCGCCGGGCCGAGGCGAGCACGGCCCGGTGGTCGACGGCGACCCGGGGAGCCGTCGCGGCGACGTCCCGCAGGTGCCGGGTGAACGCGTCGTCGGTGCTCATCGCTGCTCCTCGAGGTGTCCGGGCTCCGTGGCCTCGCCGAGCAGCACGCGGAGCTGCCCGAGCCCGCGCGCCGCCGTGGACTTCACGGTGCCGACCGAGATGTTCAGGTCGTCGGCGACCTCACGCTCCGAGAGGTCCATGAGGTAGCGCAGGACGACGACGCGGCGGCGCTGCGGGCTGAGCCGGGCCAGCGCTCGCACGAGGGCGTCACGCTCGGCGTGCACGTGCGCCGCCGCGTCGCGCCCGTGGCCGACGACCCGGCCGGGCAGCTCGTCGGGTGGCAGCAGGACCTCGCCGCGGTGCTTGCGCCACGTGTCGATGCGCAGGTTCGTCAGCACCCGGCGCGCGTACGCGAGCGGGTCGCCGCTCCGGGCCCGCGGCCAGGCGACGTAGGTGCGGACGAGCGCGTGCTGGACGAGCTCCTCGGCGCGGTGCACGTCTCCGCACAGCAGCCAGGCCATCCGCCCGAGCAGCGGCTCCGCCTCGACCATGAACGCGGTGAACTCCGCGTCCCGGCCGGCGCGTGGCGCGTCGGCCACCGCGCGCACCGCGGCGACCTCACCTGCGTGCGCGTCCACCGCGCCCCCTGTCCTCGACATCGACACCGGCATGCGAGGAACACGGACCGGGTGCCCGGGAGGTTGCTCGCCCGCCGCACATGATGCTGCCCGGGTAGGCGCGCGCCCCCCCTCCACGGGGCGCCGCGGCACCGCGCGTTCGCCGTCCCGTCGGGTCCCGTTCACCGGCGCTCGCTACGGTCGGACGGAGTGGGACGTCACGGTCGCGGCCCGCGCACGTCCGCACGCCCCCGTCGACCGCCCAGGCAGGAGCCGTCCCCGTCGTGAGCACCCCGCTGTCCTCGGCCGCGCGATCGCTCCGGGCCGGTGACCGCACCCCGACCCCCCGGACGCTCGTCGACGTGTTCGCGAGCACCGTCTCCCGGTTCCCCGACGCCCTCGCGATCGACGACGGCGACGAGGTGCTCACGTACCGCGCGCTCGCCCAGGCCGTCGAGGCGCGCGCGGCCCGGCTCGCCGCCGTCGGGGTGCGGCGCGGGGACCGGGTCGGCGTGCGCGCGGCGTCGGGCACGGTCGGGCTGTACGTGTCGGTGCTCGCGGTGCTGCACGCGGGCGCGGCGTACGTCCCGGTCGACGCGGACGACCCCGACGAGCGCGCGCACCGCGTCTTCACGGACGCGGGCGTGGTCGCGGTGCTCGGCGACGGCCCCGAGCCGCTGCGCCCCGACGGCACCCCGGCGAAGCGCGCGGGTGCCCGGCAGGCGGAGGCGCCCATGCTCGACGACGGCGCGTGGGTGATCTTCACCTCGGGGTCGACGGGCCGGCCCAAGGGCGTCGCGGTGAGCCACCGGAGCGCGGCGGCGTTCGTCGACGCGGAGGCCCGGCTGTTCCTGCGCGACGCGCCGATCGGCCCGGGCGACCGGGTGCTGGCCGGGCTGTCGGTCGCGTTCGACGCGTCGTGCGAGGAGATGTGGCTCGCGTGGCGGCACGGCGCGACGCTCGTCCCCGCGCCGCGCGCGCTCGTGCGGGCCGGGTCCGAGCTCGGGCCGTGGCTGGTCGACCGGGACATCACCGTGGTGTCGACCGTGCCCACGCTCGCGGGGCTGTGGCCTGCCGACGCGCTCGCGGCGGTGCGCCTGCTGATCTTCGGCGGCGAGGCGGTGCCGCCCGAGCTCGCGGCGCGGCTGTGGGCGCCCGGCCGCGAGCTGTGGAACACGTACGGCCCGACGGAGGCGACGGTCGTCGCGTGCGCCGCGCTGCTGCTGCCCGACGAGCCGGTGCGGATCGGGCTGCCGCTCGACGGCTGGGACCTGGCCGTCGTCGACGCCGAGGGCCGCGACGTGCCCGCGGGCGGGACCGGGGAGCTCGTCATCGGCGGTGTCGGCGTCGCGCGGTACCTCGACCCGGAGCTCGACGCGGTCCGGTTCGGCCCGCACGAGGGGCTGGGCTGGGACCGCGCGTACCGGACCGGCGACCTCGTCGTCGCCGACCCCGAGGGGCTGCTGTTCGTGGGCCGCGCCGACGACCAGGTCAAGGTCAACGGCCACCGCATCGAGCTCGCCGAGGTCGACACCGCGCTCCTGGCGCTGCCCGGTGTTGCGGGGGCCGCGGCCGCGGTCCGGCGCTCGACCGCCGGCGGCACGGTGCTCGTCGGGTACCTCGCCCCGCAGGACGGCGAGCGCCTCGACCTGCACGACCTGCTGCGCCGCCTCCGCGAGACGCTGCCGGGCTCTATGGTCCCGCTGCTCGCGGTCGTCGAGCACATCCCGACGCGCACGTCCGGCAAGGTCGACCGCGACGCGCTCCCCTGGCCGCTCGCGGACGCCGGGGACGACGACGCCGCGCCGCTCGACGGGCTCGCCGGGTGGGTCGGCGAGCAGTGGGCCGCCGTGGTGGGGGTCCGCCCGCAGCACGAGGACGACGACTTCTTCGCGCACGGCGGGAGCTCGCTGACCGCCGCGCAGCTCGTGTCCGCGCTGCGCGCCCGCTACCCCGAGGTCACCGTCGCGGAGGTCTACGACCACCCGAGCGTCGGCGGGCTCGCGGAGCACCTCGCCACGACGTGGCCGTCGGGCGACGACGGTCCCGGGGCGTCGGGCGGCGCGGCCCCCGCCCGGACGCGCACCGTCGCCCCCGTGCCCGTCGCGAGCCAGGTGGTCCAGCTCCTCGCGCTGCTGCCCCTGCGCGGCCTCGTCGCGCTGCGGTGGCTCACGGTCGTCGCCACGGTCGGCACGGTGCTGCACACGATGTGGGGCGTCGCGTGGGCGCTCGCGGTGCCGTGGTGGTGGCTCGCCGCGGGCTGGCTGCTCACGGTGAGCCCGCTCGGGCGGCTCGGGGTGTGCGCGCTCGGCGCCCGGCTGCTGCTCGCGGGCGTGCGCCCGGGCTCGTACCCGCGCGGCGGCCACGTGCACCTGCGGCTGTGGGCGGCCGAGCGGCTCGTCGACGGCTTCGGGGCGGTGACGCCCGCGAGCGCACCCTGGATCTCGCTCTACGCCCGTGCGCTGGGCGCGGACGTCGGCCGCGACGTCGACCTGCACTCGGTGCCGCCGGTCACCGGCTTCCTGACCCTCGGCCACGGCTGCGCGATCGAGCCCGAGGTCGACCTGTCCGGGCACTGGGTCGACGGCGACGTGCTGCACGTGGGGCGCATCCGCGTCGGGCCCGGCGCGACCGTCGGGGCGCGCAGCGTCCTGCTCCCGGGGGCACGCGTCCGCGGGGGCACCGACGTCGCCGCGGGGTCCGCGGTGCACGGCACGACGGGCTCGGACGAGTTCTGGTCCGGCTCGCCGGCGGTCCGCCAGCACGAGGCGCGGCACCCGTGGCCGACGACCCGGCCCCCCGCGTCCCGCGCCGGCTGGACCGCGGTGTTCGCCGTCACCGGGACGGCCGTCAGCGCGCTCCCGTCGCTCGCCGCGCTGCCCGCGCTCGCCGTCCTCGGCGCCGCGCTGGCCACGACGCCGTCGCTCGGCGCCGCCGTCGGGCCCGCGCTCGCGTGGACGCTCGTCGCCGTCCCGCTCGCCTACCTGACGTACGCGCTCCTGGTGCTCGTGGGGGTCCGCCTGCTGGCCCGCGGGCTGCGCGAGGGCTGCCATCCCGTCCGGTCCGGCGCCGGGGTGCGCGCGTGGGCGGTCTCCCGGCTCATGGACGCGGCCCGCACGGCGCTGTTCCCGCTCTACTCGTCGCTGCTCACCCCGGCGTGGCTGCGGCTGCTCGGCGCGCGGGTCGGGCGCGAGACCGAGATCTCCACGGTCGTCGGGCTGCCCTCGATGATGCAGGTCAAGGACGGTGCCTTCCTCGCGGACGACACGATGGTCGCCCCCTACGAGCTCGGCGGGGGCTGGCTGCGCGTCGCGACCGCCAAGGTCGGCCGGCGTGCGTTCCTCGGCAACTCCGGCATGACGGCGCCGGGCCGCACCGTCCCGAAGAACGGGCTCGTCGCGGTCCTCTCGGCGACGCCGAGCCGCACGCGCGCCGGGTCGAGCTACCTCGGCAGCCCGCCGGTCCTCCTGGCCCGTGCGGCCGCGGTCGACGACGGCGAGCGCACCTACACGTCGACCCCGGCGCTGCGCCGGGCGCGCGGGGCGGTCGAGGTGTGCCGCGTCGTCCCGCTGCTGGTCCTCGGGCTGCTCTGGGTCGGTGCGGGGCTCGCGCTCCAGGCGATCGCCGCTGCGGGCGGCTGGCTGCTCGCGGCCGCGTCGGGCGGCGTGGTCCTGCTCGCCGTCGGGGTGGTCGGCGCCGCCGTCACGGTCGCCGCCAAGTGGGCGCTCGCCGGGCGGTTCCGGGACGCCGAGCACCCGCTGTGGAGCGCGCCGGTGTGGCGCGGGGAGCTCGCGGACACCTTCACGGAGGTCGTCGCCGCGCCCCTGCTCGCCGACCCGGTCACGGGTAGTGTCGCGCTGGTGTGGTGGCTGAGGAGCATGGGCGCGCGCATCGGCCGCGGCGTCTGGTGCGAGACGTACTGGCTGCCCGAGGCCGACCTCGTCCGGCTCGGCGACGGCGCGACCGTCGGCCCCGGCTGCGTCGTGCAGACCCACCTCTTCCACGACCGGGTCATGAGCCTCGACACCGTGACGCTGCGCGACGGCGCGACGCTCGGCCCGCACGGCGTGGTCCTCCCGGCGGCGCTGCTCGACGAGGGCGCGACCGTCGGACCCGCGTCGCTCGTGCTCCGCGGCGAGACGGTCCCGGCCGGCTCGCGCTGGGTCGGCAACCCGATCGGGCCGTGGCGCGCGCCCGTCGGGGCCTCGTGAGAGCGGCGACACCGGCCACCGGGGACCCGTACGCCTATGGGCACGGCTCGCGGGCGTTCCACGTCGAGCACTACGACCTCGAGCTCGACTACCGCGTGCGCACCAACCGGCTCGCCGGGGTCGCGCGGCTCCGGGTCCGGACGCTCGAGCCGCTGCACGAGCTCGCCCTCGACCTCGGGCCGCTCGCGGTCCAGCAGGTGCTGGTCACGAACGCCGCGCCGGCCCGGTACCGGCACCGGGCGGGCCGCCTCGTGGTGCGCCTCGTGGCCGAGGCCCCGGCGGACACCGTGCTCGACGTCCTGGTCCGGTACGCCGGGACCCCGCGGCCCGTCCGCAGCCCGTGGGGTGAGGTCGGCTGGGAGGAGCTCGAGGACGGCGTCCTCGTGGCGAGCCAGCCCACCGGCGCGCCGTCGTGGTTCCCGTGCAACGACCGGCCCGACGACAAGGCCACCTACCGGACGTCGATGACCGTCGAGAACCCGTACCGCCCGCACGCGCACGGCACGCTCGTGCGCCGCACCGGCCGGTCCGGGGCGGCGACCTGGGTGTTCGAGGAGACCCGCCCGACGCCGCCGTACCTCGCGACCGTGCAGATCGGCCGGTACTCGGTCGTCGAGCTCGCGTCGGAGCCGGTGCCGCAGCAGGCCCTCGTCCCGCCGCGCCTCGCCGCGGCCGCGCGGACCCGGCTGGCCCACCACGGCGACATCGTGCGGCTGTTCACCCGGCTCTTCGGCCCCTACCCGTTCGCCACCTACACGCTCGTGGTGACCGACGACGCGCTCGAGATCCCCGTCGAGGCGCAGGGCATGGCGGTGTTCGGCTCGAACCACCTCGGCGGCCTCGGCGCGGACCCGGCGGCGGGCGACGAGGGCCAGCGCCTCGTGCCGCACGAGCTCGCGCACCAGTGGTTCGGGAACTCCGTCTCGGTGGCCGGGTGGCGGCACATCTGGCTCAACGAGGGCTTCGCCTGCTACGCCGAGTGGCTGTGGTCGCAGGAGTCCGGCGGCCCGTCCGCGGACACCCTGGCCCGCCGGCACCACGCCCGGCTCGCCGCGCTGCCGCAGGACCTCGTCCTGGCCGACCCCGGGCCGGCGACGATCTTCGACGACCGCGTCTACAAGCGCGGGGCCGTGACGCTGCACGCGCTGCGGCTCGTGCTCGGCGACGCGACGTTCTGGGACCTGGTCCGTGCCTGGACCGCCCGGCACGCCGGTGGCAGCGCGAGCACCGACGACTTCCGCGCGCTCGCTGCGGAGCACGCCCGGCGCCGCGGCGGCGACCCGCTCGCCGCCTCGGTGGCCGGCCTCCTCGCCGCGTGGCTCGACGCGCCCGCGCTGCCCGACCTGCCGGCCGGGCCTCCCCCGGGCGCGCCGTCGCGCACGCGCCGCCTCGGTCAGCTCCTCAGGGCGTCGAGGACCGACCCGCCGTCCTGACACCGGACGACGAGGCCCGGCGCCGTGGGGTCCAGCACCGCGACCGCCCCGACCAGCCCGGGCTCCAGGTGGAGGTCGGCGAGGACGACACCGCCGGGGGCCACCGCGTCGACCCCCGGCGCGCCGGCGGGCGGCGGTCCGAGCGACCAGCCCGACGGGTCCACGGCGAGCCCGGTGCCGAGGGCCTTGAGCGCCGCCTCCTTGCGGACCCAGGTGCGGGCCAGCGCCGCCTCCGCCGCGTCCGCCGGGAGCGCGCGGTGCCCGGCGAGCTCCTCCGGGGACAGGAGGACGCCCGCGACCGGGGCGGCCGACACCGCGGACGCCGACTCGACGTCGACCCCGACCGGGCCCGCGCCCGTCAGCGCGACCGCCACGAGCGGACCCGACCGCGTGAGGCTGACGTGCGGGGCGGCCCGGCCGCCGGGTGGTCCGACGACGCGGACCTGCCCGTGCGCGCCGCCGCACCGCACGCACCGCACCTGCAGCCCGACCGCCGCGGCGGAGCACCCGAGCCGCTGCGCGAGCACCGCCCGGAGCAGGACCCGCCCGAGCACGAACCGCTCGGCGGCCTGCGGCGGGAGGGCGCCGGCCCGCGCACGCTCGGCCTCGTCGAGCACCGCGGCCTGCGCCGGGGTCACGGCTGTGCCGGGCGTGGCCGTCCACACGTCCACGACCACCGGCTCCGCCACGCCCCGATCCTCGCAGGGCCGCGGGCCGCCGGCCGCCCCGGTCGCGCCCCACGGACCCCGGTGCGAGCATCGAACCGGACGGGCGACCCGCAGCCGGGCACCCGTCCCCGCACGCCAGGACCGCACGACCACCCCCGCCGCCGCGCGCACGAGCGCGGCCACCCCCGTCCCCGGAGGCGCACGCATGGCACGAGGCACCGCGAGCAGCAGGGTCGTCGTCGTCCTCGGCGCGTCGAGCGGCATCGGCCGGGCGACGGCCCACGCGCTCGCCCGGCGCGGGGACACCCTCGTGCTCGCGTCGCGGTCGGCCGACGCGCTCGCGGACGTCGAGCGTGAGTGCCTGGCCCTCGTGCCGGGCTCGAGGAGGCATCCGCACGAGGCCGCCGCGGGCGGGCCGCCGGTGCTCGTCGTCCCGACCGACGTGAGCGTGCGCGACTCCGTCGACCGGCTCTTCGAGCGCGCGGTCGAGCGGTACGGGCGGGTCGACGCCGTCGTGCACGCACCCGCGGTCGTCGGGTACGGGCGCTTCGAGGACATCCCCGCCGAGGTGTTCGACCAGGTCATCGCCGTGAACCTGCTCGGCACCGCCAACGTCGCGCGCGTCGCGCTGCGGCTGTTCCAGCGGCAGGGCGGCGGGCACCTCGTGCTCGTCGGCTCCCTGCTCGGCAAGATCGCGACGCCGTGGATGAGCCCGTACGTGACGAGCAAGTGGGCGGTGCACGGGCTCGCGCGCACGATCCAGGTCGAGGCCCGCGAGACCCCGGGCGTCGACGTCTCGCTCGTCAGCCCCGGCGGGGTCGACACGCCCATCTACGCGCAGGCCGCGAGCTACGTGCGCCGCGAGGGGCGTCCGCCGCCGCCCGTGGACCGGCCCGAGACCCTCGCGCGGGCGATCGTGAAGACGCTCGACAAGCCCGCACGCGAGCGCTCGGTCGGGCTCGCCAACGCGACGTGGACCGCGGGGTTCCGGTTCCTGCCCGGGGTCTACGACGTGCTCGTCGGACCCGGGATGTCGCGGCTCGGCCTGTCGACGACGGCTCGTGAGCCCGGTGCCGGGAACGTCTTCGCTCCCCTGCCCGACGGCGAGGACGTCACCGGGAAGTGGGGGCGGCACTGGCTGCGCGGGGTCGGCCTCGTGGCGGTCGCCGCCGGGGCCGTGGGCGTCCGGCGGGTGCTCGCCGCCCGGCACTGACACGCCCCGGGCCGGGCCGCCGCCGACCCGTCCGTCAGCGCTCGTGCAGCACGCGCGCCCACACCGTCCGCGTGAGCAGACGTCGCACCTTGCCGGTCCGGCTCGCCGCCCCGAGCGCCGCGCGGGCCGCGTTCCAGCCCGGCGCGCCGTGCACGCCGCCGCCCGGGTGCGCCGAGGCGCTCGCGAGGAACAGGCCGTCGACGGGCGTCTCGGGGCGCCCGAGGCCGGGGGTCGGGCGGAAGAAGAGCTGCTGGTGCACGGCGGACGTCCCGCCGTTGACCGCGCCCCCGACGAGGCTCTCGTTCGCGGCCTCCAGGTCGGCCGGGGACTGCACGTGCCGCGCGAGCACCGCGTCGCGGAACCCCGGGGCGACGCGCTCGACGGCGGCCTCGACGCGCTCGACCTCCGCGGCGACCTCGTCGGGCGTCCACCGCACGCCGTGCGGCACGTGCGTGTACGCCCACGCCGACTCGGTGCCCGCCGGGGAGCGTGTCGGGTCCGAGGTGGTCATCTGCCCGAACAGCAGGAACGGCCGCTCGGGGATGCGCCCGGTCGACAGGTCCGCGGCCATGTCGACGAACCCGTCGGAGTCGACCCCGAGGTGCACCGTGCCGGCGCCGCGCGCGCCCGGCGCGGTCCACGGGATCGGGCGGTCGACGGCCCAGTTGACCTTGAACGTCGGGTGGTCCCACTGGAAGCGGTCGAGGTCCCGGCGCATGCGGGGCGGCAGGTGGCGCAGCCCGACGAGGTCCCGGTAGAGCGCCGGCGCCGTGACGTCCGCGACGACGGCGTGCCGGGCCCGGACGACCGAGCCGTCGTGCGTGCGGACCCCGACGGCCCGGCCGCCCGAGACGTCGATGCTCGCGACCCGCTCCCCGGTCTCGATGTGGCCGCCGCCCGCGACGACCCGCGCCGCGAGCGCGTCCGCGAGCGCCCCGGCGCCGCCCTCGGGCACCGGGAAGCCGACGTCCTGGCCGAGCATCGCGAGCAGGTAGCCGAACACCCCGCTCCCCGCGGCGTCCGGCGGCACGTCGGAGTGCATCGCGTTGCCGGTGAGCAGCAGGCGCCCGCCCTCGCCGCGGAAGTGCTCGGACCCGAGCCGCCGCACGGGCAGCACCGCGAGCCGGGCGAGGTCGATTCCGCCGGCGACGCCGACCCGGCGCAGCAGCCGCGCGACCGAGACCACGGGCGGGAACGGCGTGAACAGCGCGTCGAGCAGCGGGTCCCGGATCGTGCGCCACGACTCGACCATGCGCAGCCACGCGTCGCCGTCCCCCGGCGCGAACTCCTCGAGCCCCGCGGCCGTGTCCTGCGCCCCGTGCCGCAGCACCGCGGCGCGGCCGTCGTCGAGCGCGTGCGCCAGGACGTCCGGCGCCTTGACCCAGCGCAGCCCGTGGTCCTCGAGGTGCAGGCCGCGGATCAGCGGGGACCCGGCCGCGAGCGGGTAGAAGGCGCTGAACAGGTCGGTCCGGAACCCGGGCGCCGTGACCTCGGCGGTCCGCACCGCCCCGCCCACGGAGTCCTGCGCCTCGAGCACGAGCACGTCCCACCCCGCGTCGACCAGGGCGTTCGCGGCCACGAGCCCGTTCGGCCCGGCCCCGATGACGACGGCGTCCACCGTGCGTGCGATCACGCGTCCTCCTGGGTGTCGTGGGTGCGTCCACGCTCGCACCCGGCCCGGGGCGGGGCAACCGGCCGGGTGTCTCGCGCGTGTCGGCGCGACCTGCCACGATGCGGCGCATGGACACCGAGGCGTACTGGCAGCTCGTCGACGAGGCACGCACGCGCGCGCGGAGGGGCACGGGCCCGGACGCGACGCCCGACGCCGACGACGTCGCGGACTCCCTGCGCGCCGTGCTCGTCGAGCGCGGGGTCGAGGTCGCGCGCGAGGCGGACGCCGCGTATGACGACCTCGTCGCGACCGTGCACGGCCCGCGGCTGTGGGGCGCGGCGTACCTGATCAACGGCGGCAGCTCGGACGACGGGTTCGACTACTTCCTCGGCTGGCTCGTCGCGCAGGGCCGCGAGGTGTTCGAGCGCGCGGCGCAGGACCCGGACTCGCTCGCGGACGTGGTCGACGAGGACACCGAGGCCGAGTGCGAGGACATGCTCGCCGCCGCCTGGGACGCGTACGAGGAGCTCACGGGCGAGGAGTTCCCCGAGGACGACGAGCCCGACGAGGACGCCGACGACGGGGCGGACGACGAGCCCGCCGACGAGCCCTTCTGGGACTTCGACGACGACGCCGAGATGCGCACCCGCTACCCGCGGCTCGCGGCGATGTTCCTGGAGGACTGAGCAGGACCGGAGGCGCGTCGACCCCGGCCCCGGTTGCAGCCCCCGGCCCCGCGGTTAGCGTGGACGGATGACTGCCAAGCCGACCGACCCGGACCCCGAGAACACGCCCGGCCTCGAACCCGGCGGCGGCGTGATGCCCGGCGACACCCCGCCCGGCGAGGCGAGCACGTCCGGCGTCTCGCACCAGGAGCCCGGGCTGCCGTCGGGTCGCAGCCAGAAGCTCGTCTACGGCGTGATCCTCGGGTTCGCGGCGCTCGTCGTCGTGATGCTCGTCGGTTACGCGGTCGGCATCGGCCGCTGAGGCGCGGCGCGGGTGAGCCCGGGGGCGCAGCCTCGGTCGGGGCGCACGGCGCGGCACCGGCGCGGCGGCAGGTGACCGTGGGTCACGCCGTCCGGGCGCCGAGCAGCTCGCTGCGGTGGCGGGCGGCGAGAGTCGCGAGATCGCGTCGGAGCTCCGGCAGCACCGCCTCGTCGAGCGGCTCGGCCCCCGTGAGCGCGGTCCGCACCTCGGCGAGGCCGACCGCGGCGTGCGCGCGCGCGAACAGCGGCAGCAGCGGCAGGTCCGCCTCGAGCGCGGGACGCACGCGCAGGTAGCCGTCGACGACGGCGTCGAGGAGCGGTGCCGTCCCCGGTCGTGGGCGGCCGCGCTCGACGAGGTCCCGCACGGCGTGCGCGAGGTCGGCGGCATACCAGGACCACGCGGCCTCGTCGTAGTCGAACGACGTCGGCACGTCGCCCTCCCAGGCGAGGTTGTCGAGCTCGAGGTCGCCGTGCACCAGGCCGTACCCTCCGCCGGCCCGCGGCAGCGCGGCGAGCTCCGCCCGGACGGCGCCCGCGGCCGCGACGGCCACCCGGTCGGTGCCCAGTGCCGTGACGGCGTGGTCCACCTGCTCGAGCAACGACGGGAGCCCCGCAGCGGCGGACGCGTCCGCCGCTGCGGCGTGCAGGGCGGCGAGGGCACTACCCCACGCGCGGGCGCGCTCCAGGGTCAGCCCGGCGAGGTCGACCGGCTCCCCGGGCGCAGCAGCCACGCAGGTCACGAGCATCGCGCCGAGCGCCGTGTCGACGGCCTCGACGAGCGCCCCGCGGGTCGAGGGCAGCGGCACGGCCGCACGCACGCCGCGCCCGGCCACGACGGTCGTCAGCTGGGCGATCGTCCGCACACGCTCCACGGACGTCCGCTCCGCGGGCGTGAGGCGCAGGTACGCACGGGCGGTGGTCGGGGTGCCGGGCAGGACGAACACGTGGCTCGCGCTCGACCGCCACCACCGCGCGGCCCGCGGCGGGTGACCCCACGCGGCGGCAGCGGTGTCGGCCACGGGCGAGCACCACTCCGCGTCGACCGTCTCGGACAGGGCGTGGATCTCGCGGAGCGGCAGCATCCCGGGCAGTGTGCCCGGCCGGGTGCACGCCCGACGACGGCATTTCCCCGCTGCTCCCTGCGCTGGCAGCCGGCGCCGACCTGCGCCAGGGTCGTCCCACGGGGACGGCACGGCAGGACGGGGTGCGGCATGAGCGAGGCCAGCTGGCCGGTGGTCGTCATCGGGGTGGTGCTCTCCGTCGTCGCGATCGGGACGCGGTGGCTGGTCCAACGGAGCGCCGAGCAGGACCGGGCGTGGCGGCCCGGTGAGGAGCCGCCGGGGCGGCGCGTCAGCGACATGACCGCCTTCGGGAAGGCGTGCCTCGGGGTCCTCGTCGTCGCGGTCGGCGGCATGGCGTTCACGCGGCACCTCGACACCGACGGCTTCTGGTGGTGCGGGCTCGCGGCCGTGGTGACCGGGGCCGCCGTGGGGCTCTCCGAGCGACGCCGCCTGCGCCGGCTCGGGCTGTCGCTCGTGCCGACCGAGGCCGAGCGGCGCGCGGCGCGGGCTCAGCGGGACGAGCGGGAGGCCGAGCAGCGGGGGACCGGGGCGGCGCACCCGTAGCCGTCGCGCCGCGAGAGTCGGACGATCCCGAGCGCGCTGCGCCATTCCTCAGGCACGAACGCGTCGCCGACGAGACGCGACCCGGCCCGGCCCGGCCCACCGAGCATCGGGCAGCCCCCAGGCCGGGCCCCCGGCGCCGGGCGGTCGCTCAGCGCGCCCCTGTGACCGCCTCGGCGGCGACCCGCAGGTCCGCCACGAGTGCGGCGAACGCCTCGTCCCACCCCTCGCGCCCGCGCAGCCGGAGCACGGCCGACGGGTGCGTCGTGACGAGCACGCGCGGTGGCGCGTCCGGCGGCCCGACGACGGGCACCGCGTCGAGCACGCGCCCCCGCACCCCGGACACCGCGACGTCCTCGCCGAGGACCGAGCGGGCCGCGGTCGCGCCGAGGCACACCACGACCTCGGGCCGGACGGCGGCGAGCTCGGCGGTCAGCCACGGCCGGCACGCGTCGACGTGCGGGACGCCCGGCTTCTTGTGCAGGCGACGGGTGCCGCGCTCGGGCACGGTGAACCGGAAGTGCTTGACCGCGTTCGTCACGTAGACGTCGGCCCGGTCGATGCCGGCGGCGGCGAGCGCGTCGTCGAGCACCCGGCCCGCGGGCCCGACGAACGGCTCGCCCGCGCGGTCCTCCTGGTCGCCGGGCTGCTCCCCGACGAGCACGAGCCGCGCCCGGGGCCCGCCGGCCGAGACGACGACCTGCGTGGCGTCGGCCCACAGCTCGCACCCACGGCAGCCCGGCGCCGCGTCGCGCAGCGCGTCGACGTCCGCGTCGGGCGGGACCCAGTGCTCGGCCCCGGGCCGCTCGGGCCCCTTCGCCGCGTTCACGGCCGCGGGTTCACGCGGGTCCAGGGGCGCTCGTCGCGACGCGCCCCCATGCCCGCCGCGCACCGCGGGCACACGCGCGCGACCTCGTCGGCGTCGCGCCCGGTCGCGGGCTGCACGTCCGCCCAGGTGACGTGGGAGAAGCGCCCGAGCGCGGAACGGTGCAGCGGGAGCCCGCACACGGTCTGGTTGGTCCCGCGCTCCCAGGCGTGCACCTCGCCCGCCGGCAGCCGGACGCCGTCGGGGTCGGTCCAGCTGCTCGACGCGGCCACGGCCGCGTTCTTGAGGGTCTTGGGCACCGGACCTCCTCGTGACGGTGCGACGCCGGTCCGCCGCTCCGTCCCAGGATGCGACGGCGGTCCCGGCCGCGCACGAGGACGCCCGCCGTGCGCCCCCGCTAGCGCCCGGTGACCGCGTAGGTGACGCGGACGAGGCCGTCCTCGGCCGTCGCGTGGCTCCCCTGGAGCGTGAGCAGGACGTCGTGGTCGAGCTCCCCGAAGAGTCGCGCCCCGCGCCCGAGCAGGACCGGCGCGATCGCGACCGTGAGCTCGTCGACGAGCCCCGCCGAGAGGAACGACTGCACGGTGCGCCCGCCGTCGACGTACACGCGGGTGGCGCCGAGCCCGGCCAGCAGCTCCCGGGTCTCGTCGAGCGACCGTGCGACGCGCACGCGGTCGTCGTCGGCGGAGAGCGTCGTGCTGAGGACGACGACGTCCTTGCCGCCGTAGGGCCACTCGTCGAAGCCGACGGCCGTCTCGTAGGTCGCGCGGCCCATCACGAGCGCGTCGATGCCCGGGTAGAACGTCTCCCACACGAGCGCCGGCCGGTCGGCGGCGCCGGCGACGTGCTCGCGCGGGGCGGGGTCGGTGAGCCAGGCGAGGTCGCCGTCGGGCTTGGCGATGTAGCCGTCGAGGCTGACGCCGATGAAGACGCAGCCGGTCCAGGCACGGTCGGTGGTCATGTCCAGGTCTCCAGGAGGGTGTCGAGGATGCGGTCGGGTGGGGTCGGCTCGAGCGAGACGGCCCGGCGGTACAGGGCCCCGTGCAGGGAGTCGAGCAGCGTGAGCGCCGCCGCGTGCACGTCGACCCGCGGGGCGAGCGGGACGGCGCCGAGGAGGAGCTCGAGGTAGCGCAGCTGCTTCTGCCAGCCCTCGCGGAGCAGCTCGGCGGAGGCCGGGGACCAGAGGTCGCCCATGAGCTCGCCCAGCGCGAAGACCGCCGCGGACGGCGAGGGGGCGTCGAAGTTCTCCTGGACGTAGGCGCGGAGCTCGTCGACCGGCCGGCCGCTGCCGCGGGGGCCGTCCGGCACGAGCGCGATCCAGCGACGCGCGAGCGCGAGCAGGAGCTGCTCCTTCGAGCCGAAGCGCCGGACGAGGCCCGCGGCGCTCATGCCGACGTGGGGTGCGACGTCCTGCAGGCCCCACGGCTTGTGCTCCGCGCGCTGGGACACCACGGCGTCGATCCGGTCGAGCAACTCCTCGTCGGAGACAGTCCTGGGGCGGTTCACGGAGTTAGTGAACCATGGTTCACTAACTCCGCGCCACCTCGGCTCGACCGGCCCGATGTCGCGGCGGCGACTCCGCGACAGCCCCGCGGACCCGTCCTCGCTCCTGGCCGCCGAGGCCCGGACCCGGCCCCCGGGGCGCCATGGGCACCTCCGGCGCGCTCGGCGGGTGACCCGACCCACCGTGCGCCGCGCGCCCGGGACATGATGGGGTAGCCCCTCGACCGTCGAGGCGCGCCCACGCACCGGGAGGCAGCAGCGCATGACCGACCTGCTGTCGTCCGTGCGCGCGCCCGCGCCCGGGTCGCCCGACCGGCCCGACGACGCCCGCAGCCCCGACTGGTCGTGGCTGCCCGACACCGCGGACGCCCCGACCGGGTCGGACCTCGCCCGGTACCGCGACGCGACGGACCGCCTGCTCGCCGACCACGGCGTGACCTACGGCGGCACTCCCCCGGTGCGCGCGGACGGCGGCACGGCGCCGGCACCCTCCGGGGAGCCCGACGCGGCCGACGCCGAGCCGCAGAGCTGGCGGCTCGACCCGGTCCCCGTGATCGTCGACGAGCAGGAGTGGTCGGCCCTCGACCGTGCGCTCGTGCAGCGCACCGAGCTCCTCGACGCCGTCCTGCAGGACGTCTACGGCCCCCGGCGGCTGCTGGGCGACGCGCTCCTGCCGCCCGAGCTCGTGCTCGCGCACCCCGGCTACCTGCGCGCGGTGCACGGGCTGCGCCTGCCCGGGCCGCACGAGCTCGTGCTCACCGCGACCGACGTCACGCGCGACGCGTCGGGCTCCTGGACCGTCGTCGCCGACCGGACGCAGGCGCCGTCGGGCGCCGGCTACGCGATGGAGGACCGCCGCGTCGTCGCCCAGGTGCTCGCAGGGGTCTACCGGCAGGCGTCGATCCAGCGCATCGGCCCGTTCTTCCACGCGCTGCGGCTCGCCCTCGCGCAGGTCGCGCCGCCCGGCACCGAGTCGCCCCGGATCGTGCTGCTCACCGCGGGGCCGCAGAGCGAGACCGCGTTCGACCAGGCGTACCTGTCCTCGATGCTCGGGCTCCCGCTCGTCGAGGGCAGCGACCTCGTCGTGCGGGAGGGGCGGGTCTGGATGCGCGGGCTCGACGAGCTCGAGCCGGTCGACGTGGTCCTGCGCCGCGTCGACGCCGACTTCTGCGACCCGCTCGAGCTGCGGTCCGACTCGCGGCTCGGCGTCCCCGGGCTCGTGCGCGCGCTCCGGGCGGGGACGGTCAGCGTGGTGAACCCGCTCGGCAGCTCGGTGCTCGAGAACCCCGCGCTGCACGCCTACCTGCCGCGGCTCGCGCGCACCGTGCTCGGCGCCGACCTCGCGCTGCAGGCCCCGGAGACGTTCTGGTGCGGTGACCCGGCCGCGCTCCGGCACGTCCTCGCGCACCTCGACGAGCTCGTGCTCGCCCCGACGTACCGCGGGCTGCGCTCGGGCGCCGTGCACGGCTGGACGCTGAGCGCGCGCGAGCGCGAGGAGCTCGGGGCGCGGATCGCCGCCGACCCGCTCTCGTGGGTCGGCCAGGAGCCCGTCGCGGGCGTCCCCGTGCCCGGGCGGGCCGCGGCCGACGCCCCGGGCCCGACGGCCGCGGTGCTCCGCACGTTCGCGGTCGCGCGGCGCGGCTCGTACCAGGTCATGAGCGGCGGGCTCGCGCGCGTCTTCCTCGACGACGCCGACGAGGACCCGGCCAGGGACGACGCCCGTCCGGGCACCCGCCCCGGCGCCGGCCCGCGCGCGTTCGCCAAGGACGTGTGGGTCCTGTCCTCCGAGCCCGACGCGGTGCGCGACCCCTGGGTGCACGCCGAGCAGCCCGCCCAGCGCGTCCTCACCGGCATCTCCCCGCGCACCGCGGAGAACATGTTCTGGATGGGCCGCTACGCCGAGCGGGCGGGCGACGAGGTGCGGGTGCTCCGCGCGGTCGTCGACCGCTGGGACGACTACCACCGCTCCCCGCGCTCGGCGGGCGGCCGCGCGCTCGCCGCGCTGCTCGCGGCCGTCGGTGCGGACGAGCCCGCGTCGTGGGGCACGGACGGGACGGGGACGGACCTGCGCGCGCTGCTGCTCGACCGCGCGCGGCCCGGGTCGGTCGCGAGCGCCGTCCGCCGGCTCGCGGAGGCGTCCGCCGCGGTCCGCGACCAGCTCTCGAACGACACGTGGCTCCCGCTCGCGAGCCTCGACCGGGCGCTGGCGGACGAGCGCCGGCTCGTCACGGCCCGCGACCGGCTCGACGACGCGCGCTCCGCCGGGACCGCCTCCGGCCGGCGCACCGGCCCGGCCGAGACGGTCGGGATGCGCCCCGTGCTCGACCGCCTGCTCGAGGCGCTGCTCGCGGTCGCCGGGATCGGCGCCGAGAGCATGGTGCGCGACCTCGGCTGGCGGTTCCTCGACGGCGGCCGGCGGCTCGAGCGGGCGCAGTTCCTCGTCGACACGCTCGCCGCGACGCTCACCACGCAGCGCTCCGAGGACGTCGACTCGCTTGTGCTCGAGTCGCTGCTCATCCAGCACGAGTCGGTCATCACGTACCGGCGCCGCAACCAGGCCGGCGCGACGGTCGCGACGGTGCTCGACCTGCTGCTGCTCGACCGCACGAACCCCCGCTCGCTCGGCTACCAGCTCGACCGGCTCCGCGAGGACCTCGCGGGCGTCCCGGTGCCGGTCGGCCCGGCGGGGCACGTCCGCTCCCCCGAGACGCGCGACCGCCTGCTGCAGGACCTCGCGGACCTGCTCACCGAGCTCGACACCGCGACGGTCGCGGCGGCCGTCTCCGAGGAGGGGCACCGCGACCGCCTGGCGGAGGTGCTCGACTCGATGCGCTGGCGCCTGCGCGCGGTCGGCGACGAGATCGCCCGCGTGCACTTCGTGCACCCGGCGCCGAGCCGGTCGCTCGACGACGCGTGGGGCGCGGAGAACGCGCACGCGGACGACGCGGACGGTGAGCCGGACGCGGGGGTGCGCGGCGGCGGGACCCGGTCCGGCGGCGCGGGGTCCGACGAGGCGCTGGAGGCGGGCGCACCGCGGCCGTCCGGCGACGCCGGGGAGGGCGCATGACCGCCACGGGCACGCCCGCGACCGGGCGCACCTACGACCTGGTGCACCGCACGACGTACGCCTACGACCACCCGGTGACCACGTCGTACGGCCGCACCGTCCTCACGCCGCGGGACCTGCCCGACCAGCAGTGCCACACCTCGACGCTCGACATCCAGCCCCCGCCCGCGGACACCGCCGCGCACGTCGACTACTTCGGGAACCGGTCGACGTACTTCGCGGTCACCGACGAGCACCGGCGGCTCGTCGTGACGTCGCGCTCGACCGTGACGGTCGCGCGCGAGGCGGCGACCGTCGCGGGGCTGCCCGTCGTCGCGTGGGAGGACGTCGCCGACGCCGTGCGGACCGGGCGCGGGCTCGACGGCGCCGCGCGGCCCGACGACGAGGTCTGGGACGGCGTGGTGCACGACGACGTCGCCGACCTCCCGGACGAGCCGGACGCGCCGGACGACCCCGTCGACCCGAGCGCCGCGGCGACCGACGGCATCGGGCTCGTGGCCCTGCGGGAGGCGCTGCTCCCGTCCCGGCACGTGGCGCTGACCGACGAGGTGCGGGCGTGGGCGGCGCCGTCGTTCACGCCCGGGCGCGGCGTCGCCGAGCTCCTCGCCGACCTCGCGCACCGCATCCGCACCGAGCTGACCTACCGCTCCGGCTCGACGACCGTCGGCACGACACAGGCCCAGCTCCTCGCGCAGCGCACCGGGGTGTGCCAGGACTTCGCGCACCTCATGGTCGCCGCGCTGCGCCTGCACGGGCTGCCCGCGCGGTACGCGAGCGGCTACCTCGAGACGATGCCGGCGCCCGGCCGGGAGAAGCTCCGCGGCGCCGACGCCTCGCACGCGTGGGTCTCCGCGTGGGTCCCGGGGGCCGGCTGGGTCGAGGTCGACCCCACCAACGACAAGTTCATCGACGACCGCTACGTCGTGCTCGGCTGGGGACGCGACTACGCCGACGTCCCGCCGCTGCGCGGGGTCATCTTCACCGAGGGGTCCGGGTCACGGCTCACGGTCTCCGTCGACCTGGTCCCGGCGGGCTCTCCTCCGCTCCCGTGACGCCGCGGACCCCGCGCGGGACCGCGCCCCGGGTCGTCCGGACGACCGCCGGGGGCCGTATCGGATCGGGCACCGCACGCTCAAGGGGCAAATCGGGTGGCTTGCGGTCCACAGTCTTGTCCACAGGCTGAGGAGCGCGATCACGCGTCGACCACAGCCCTGTGGACAACATCTGTGGACGACGCGCGGGGTCAGCGCGACGTGCTCGCTGCCCGGGCCGTGAGCTCCGCGTCGTCGACGAGGTACCCGTCGCTGTCGACCACCGCGCCGCCCGCCGCCCGCGCGAGCGCCGCCACCGCGCGGGCCACGTACGGCGCGATCCGCGCGCGGGCGATCGCGTGCAGCGGCGTCACCGAGTCGCCGCGGTACTCGGCCTCCTCGGGCGGCAGCCACGAGACCCGGTAGGCGAACGGCCCGTACTCGCGCCAGTCGAGCGCGGTCAGCACGACGGGCACCTCGCTGGACCGCGCGAAGCGCAGCCGCACCTCGCCGTCGTAGGAGTACGTCGCCACGAGCTCGTACGGGGCCGGCGCCGTCGCCGAGCCCGGGCCGTCGTCCCCGCGCGAGTCGCCCGGCTGCGGGGGCAGCCCGGCGCTCACGACGACCCGCGAGCCGCTCAGCAGGGGCCGCACGAGCGGGACGGCGGCCTCCGGGGCGAGCGCGACCGCCGACCACAGGGTCAGGTCCACGCTCGACCGCGGGTCCGGGACCACGGGGTGCGTGCGGTCGGCGGGCAGGATCGCGCCCGCCGAGCGCCGCGCGGCCGCGCTCATCCACGCGAGCACCCCGGGGTCCGTGACCGGCCGGGAGGGGTCGTCGCCCGGCACGACCGCGTACAGGTCGTAGCTCCGCGCAGGCAGCCCGAGCGCGTGCGCCGCGTCGGCGGCGAGCGGGTAGGGCCCCCGCGCGGACACCTCCCAGGTGAGCCGGAGCTCGCCCGGCTGCGGCTCGGGGTCGGCGACCATCCCGCGGAAGCGGGCGCCCGACATCGGCCGTGCGCGGGACCGCGCCTGCGACGCCGTGACGGGGGCGGTGAGCCAGTCCGCCTGCGCGAACCAGGCCGCCGCGAGGGTCAGCAGGTCGGTCGTGTCGGGGACGGCGAGGACGTGGTGGCCGTCCACAGCGAGCGGCAGCGTGCTCATGGCCGCGGACGGTAGCGGCCCCATGCTGCCGTCATGTTTCCCGCGAGTGAGAGGTCCGGCGGGTCCGGCCGGACTCGCCGCCGTTCTCACGCAGGTCTCACCGCACGGCCCGACCGGGGGCACCCGCTCGCTTGCACGGGGCCGCCTGTCCACAGGCTGCGTCCACAGGGAGGTCCACAGGGTGAGGCACAACCCGCATCCTGTGCACACGGGTGTGGATACAGCTTGTGGGCAGAAACGGACACGCGGCGCCGCACCCGTCCGGTGCGACGCCGCGTGCGTGAGCGACAGGGTCAGGCGTGCACGTCGTGCAGGTGGTGCACGACGTCGTGCAGGTAGTACGCACCGAGCGTCCGGGCGGTGAACGCCGACCCGTTCGAGCGCCGGCCGGGCCGCTCCCACGCGTCGTCGGGGACGCCCGCGAAGCGCTCCGCCGCCTCCTCCGCGGCCCGCGCGAGCTCGACGGCGACGACCGCCGGGTCCTGCAGGTCGTAGCGCTCCTCGACCGCGGTGGCGTCCTGGTCCCAGTCGGGGAACTGCGGGTCGTCCTCCTCGAGGATCAGCCGCAGCCGCTCACCGAAGATGCGGTGCACGTCCCGCGTGTGCGCGCCGTACTCGAGCACCGACCACGTCGACGCGTCGGGGCGCTCGCGGGCGTCGGTCCGTGCGAGGGCCTCGGTCCAGCGGGGGACGGACGCGCGCAGCGCCGCGGGGATCGCGGCCGGGTCGACGTCGGAGGCGAGGAAGCCGCACTCCGGGCACGCGCGGTCGAGGACCCAGGTCCAGTCCTTGGTGTCGGGCTCGAGGGGAGTCGTCATGCGACGCACGGTAGCGACCGGGCGCGCGCGGCCGCTCGTGCATCCGCGGGGTCGGCGCGCGGTGCGCGGACGTTGTCCGGATCTTGTCGCCGGGCGCGGGGCGGAGGGTCCCGGCGCGGGGCGGAGGGTCTCCGCGCGGGGCGGAGGGGTCTCGGCGCGGGGCGGACGGTCTCGGCGTGGTGCACGCCGCCAGGGCGCGGGCGGCGGATCCGTACCGGATCGCCCGGGGGAGGCCGGCGCCGTCGTCCACGGGCCGCGAGCACGAGATCGGGGCCGGTCGGCCGGCGGGACGGGACCGGCGCCGTCGTCCGCCGGGGTGGAGCCCCCCATGGCTCCACCCCGGCGCACGACCCCCTGCTCGGTCCCCCGTGCCAGGTCTGGCCTCCCGGGCTGGTCCGCACCACGCCCCTCCCGCGGTGCGACCCCTTCCGGGAGTGCGCTCACCGTAGGGAGCGCGACGTTGCAGGGGCGTTGCAGCCGTCCACACTGTGGGTGGGTCAGTCGCAGAGCTGTGGGTGGCTCGGTCGCAGCGCGGTGGACGGGTCGGTCGCAGAGCGGTGGGTGGCTCGGTCAGGAGCTGTGCACGGGTCGGTCGGGAGGCGGTACCCGCACGGTCCTCGGTGGCCGGGCGAGCCCGCCGGGCCGGTCAGCGCCCCGGGCGCCGCACGCCGTGCCCGAAGGACCGGCCGAGCCGCTCGAGCCGCCCGCGCGCCCGCACCCACGGCGGCGACCCGGTGGTGCACAACGACATGAGGTGCTGCCACGCGTGCCAGTCCTCGGTGCCCTCGTCGGTCGCGACCCAGCGCTCGACGGCGACGGCGTCGCTGCTCGCGAGGACCGCCGAGCGCAGCTCCGCGCACAGCTCGTCGCGCAGCTGCTCGACGCCCGGCGCCACCGACCGCGGCAGCACCGGCCCCGCGTACTGCGCGAGGGCACCCAGCAGGTCACCGCGGGCGAGCGCGCGCCGGACGTCGTGCACGTCGGTCGTCACCGGGGCGGCCAGCCGGTAGGGCCGCGACGGCCCGAGCAGCGGACCGACGACGCGGCGCAGGCGCGAGATCTCGGCGCGCACGGTCACGTCGCTCAGGTCGCCGGGGTGCAGCAGGACCGCGAGCTCGTCGACCGAGAGCCCGCGCGGGTGCGTCGCGAGCAGCAGGAGCATCTCGGCGTGCCGCAGGCTCAGCTGGTGCCCGCCGTCGGGCGCCCGGTGGCCGCCTCGCCCGGACGCCCGCTCGCCGGCCCCGTCGAGGCGCACGGCACCGCCCTCCGCGCCGGCCCCGAGCACGGTCGCCTCGAC
>NZ_JBFTER010000022.1:0-52279 GCF_047229345.1 Cellulomonas jepli
TCCTGGGGGAAGACGACACGGACGTCGCCCCGCGCGTCGTCGGTCGTGACACGGACGAGCTCGAGCCCCTCGCGGGCTTCGGCTCCGCCACGCCGGGCGACGCGGCGGAGGCACCCTGGCCGCGGCCGGCCGACTCGCCCGGCTGCGCAGCATCGGGCGTGGCGGACGTCGAGCCCGGCGCCGTGTCGCCCGACGTGGGCGGCGCGGGCGTCGCGGCCGAGTCGTCGCGCTCGGTGCTGCTGGCCATGGATCGTCCCCCTGCTGCTCAAACCAGGCGCGTGCTCGCGTCGGGCTCGATTCTACGGTCCACGTCGAACCGTTTCGTGCAGGGTTTGGCGCGGATTCACCATCCACCCACGCCTTCGGCGCGAGCCCCACGCATCGGGTCAGGCGAGGCCGCGCGTGCGCCCGCGCAGGTGCACCAGGCCCCCGGTCGACGGGTCGCCCTGCCGGGCCTCGAGCACGGTCCCGACGACGACGTCATGGTCCCCCGCCGGGTGCACCGCGGCCGTCCGGCACTCGAACCACGCGGCGGCTCCCTCGACCCACGCCGCACCGGACCGGGGGGCGCGCACGTGCGGGACCCGGTCGAGCTGCCCGAACGCGGGCCGGCCGGGCGAGGCGAGCCAGTCGGCGACGGGTGCCTGAGCGTCGCCGAGCACGCTGAGCGTCCACAGGTCGACGTCGTCGAGCGCCTCGCGCAGGCGCGCGTCGACGTGCACGCAGAACAGCACGAGCGGCGGGTCGAGCGAGACGGAGGCGACCGAGCTGGCGGTGATCGCGTGGTCGACGCCGCGCCAGCGCAGCGCGACGACGGCGACCCCTGCGGGCAGCCGCCCGACGGCGGCCCGGTAGACGGCCGGGTCGACGGCGTCGTGCGCGCTGCCCGTGCCGTCGTCGGTCACGGCGCGGGCGGCGCGGCCGGGGGCCGCACGTCGCGGAACCAGGACCGCGGCGCGAACGCGGCCAGCCCGGTCGCGACGGCGGCGCCGATGACCCAGGTCCAGCCGAGAAGACCCTGCGCCGTCACGAGCACGTCTCCGCCCGGGCCGGGCTGCGAGAGCAGCTGCACCACGAGGAACAGGCCGCCGGCATAGCCGACGAGCGCCGAGAAGCCCGACCACGCGCGCACGGTGACCGCGGAGGCGAGCACGAGCGCGAGGCTGAGGACGAGGCCCCACGGCTCGACGGACCGGTGCATCGTCGTCCCGACGGCCGCCACGAGACCGCCGAGGAGCAGGGCGGCGGCCGCGCGCAGGACGGCTCCGCGGGTCAGGGGCTGCACGGCGTCAGGCTACCCGGCGCACGCCGAGCGGCCAGCGCACCGGGCGATCGCTGCCCCCGTCGGCGAACCGGTACGCCTCGGTCGAGAGCAGCGGCGCGAGGACCCCGTTGCTCAGCGCGTAGGCGCCCACGAGGGTCGCACCCGAGGCGCGGCGCCGGCCGGTGCTCGCACCGGGCACCTCGAGCGCGGTCACCGCCTGCACCTGGGTCCCGTGCGCACGCAGCGCGGCGACGACGCGCGGCAACACCGGGGCGACGTCGACGAGCACGTCGAGCGCCTGGTCGGGGACCGCGACCGTCGGCAGCGGGCCGCCGGCGTCGGGCAGGGTGAGGTGCGGGTGCTCGTCGCGCAGCGCCGCGACGGCGGGCGCCTGCGCGAGCTCGGCGTAGGCCGAGCGCAGGGCTGTCGCACCGAGTGCGGCCACCAGCACCACGGGCGCGGTGTGCGGCGGGTGCCCGCCCGCCGCACGCCCCCACGCGGGGTCGGCGGCGAGCGCGACGGCGCGCCGGGTCACCTCGTGCGCGCGGACGTGGTCGGGGTGGCCGTAGCCGCCGCCCGGCTCGTACGTCACGACGACGTCGGGGCGGCGCACCCGCAGCACCGTCGCGAGGCGTCCCGCGGCGTCGTCGAGGTCGACCGCGACGAACGCGTGCTCGGGCAGCACGTCGAGCCGCCCGGCCTGGGCGGCCCCGGCCCACGCCATGCCGGAGTCGGCGAAGCGCGCACCCGGCGCCCCGACGCGGTCGAGGAACACGTGGTCCCCGACGCCGAGCGCGCCCAGCGCGTGCGCGAGCTCGCGCTCGCGGTGCGCGGCCAGCGCCGCACCGTGGTGCTCGAGGTGGGCGAGCTCGTCGCCGATGACCTCGCCCTCCTCGCCGCGCGTGCACGTCACGACCGTCACGGGCAGCCGGGCGGCGGCCCACGTCGCGAGCAGCGCGCCCGTCGCGAGCGTCTCGTCGTCGGGGTGGGCGTGCACCGCGAGGAGCCCGCCCGTCGCCGGGGCGGGGTGCGCCGGGACGGGCGCGCTCATCGCGTCAGGACTTCTTGCTGCGCGCGAACGCGCGGGCACGCTCGGTCTGGTCGAGGATCACCTTGCGGATGCGCACGACCTCGGGCGTGACCTCGACGCACTCGTCCTCGCGGGCGAACTCGAGGGACTCCTCGAGCGTGAGGTGGCGCGGCGGGGTGAGGTTCTCGAACGTGTCGCTGCTCGCAGCGCGCATGTTCGTGAGCTTCTTCTCCTTGGTGATGTTGACGTCCATGTCCTCGTTGCGCGAGTTCTCGCCGACGATCATGCCCTCGTAGACCTCCTGCGTGGGGTCGACGAAGAACGACCCGCGCTCCTGCAGGTTGATCATCGCGAACGGCGTCACGACACCCGAGCGGTCGGCGACGAGCGAGCCGTTGATGCGGGTCTCGATGTTCCCGACCCACGGCTCGTAGCCCTCGGCGATCGACGACGCGATGCCGGTGCCGCGCGTGTCGGTGAGGAAGCGGGTGCGGAAGCCGATGAGCCCGCGCGCCGGGACCATGAACTCCATCCGGACCCAGCCGGTGCCGTGGTTCGACATCGTCTCCATGCGGCCCTTGCGCTGCGCGAGGAGCTGCGTGACCGAGCCGAGGTACTCCTCGGGGACGTCGATCGTCATGCGCTCCATCGGCTCGTGGACCTTGCCGTCGATCTTGCGCGTGACGACCTGCGGCTTGCCGACGGTGAGCTCGAAGCCCTCGCGGCGCATCTGCTCGACGAGGATCGCCAGCGCGAGCTCGCCGCGGCCCTGGACCTCCCAGGCGTCGGGACGCTCGGTCGGCAGGACGCGCAGCGACACGTTGCCGATGAGCTCCTTGTCGAGGCGGTCCTTGACCTGACGCGCCGTGACCTTGTGGCCCTTGCCGCCCTTGCCGGCGAGCGGCGAGGTGTTGATCCCGATGGTCATGGAGATCGCGGGGTCGTCGACGGTGATCATCGGCAGCGGGCGCGGGTCGTCCGGGTCCGTCAGCGTCTCGCCGATCGTGATGTCCTCGATGCCCGCGACGGCGACGATGTCGCCCGGGCCCGCCGACTCGGTGGGCACGCGCGTGAGCGCCTTCGTCTCGAGGAGCTCGGTGATGCGCACGTTCTGCAGCGTGCCGTCGGCGCGGGCCCACGCGACGGTCTGGCCCTTGCGGATCGTGCCGTTGAAGAGGCGCAGCAGCGCGAGGCGGCCGAGGAACGGCGACGCGTCGAGGTTCGTGACGTGCGCCTGGAGCGGCGCGGTCTCGTCGTACGTCGGGGCCGGGATCTTCTCGATGATCGTCTGGAACAGCGGCTCGAGGTTCTCCGAGTCGGGCAGGCTGCCGTCCGCGGGCTGCGTGAGCGACGCGCGCCCCGCCTTGGCCGCGGCGTAGACGACCGGCACGTCGAGGATCGCGTCGAGGTCGAGGTCCGGGACGTCCTCGTGCAGGTCGCTCGCGAGCCCGAGCAGCAGGTCGGTCGACTCGTGCACGACCTCCTCGATGCGCGAGTCCGGGCGGTCGACCTTGTTGACCAGCAGGATCACGGGGAGCTTGGCCTCGAGCGCCTTGCGGAGCACAAAGCGGGTCTGCGGGAGCGGGCCCTCGCTCGCGTCGACGAGCAGGACGACGCCGTCGACCATCGACAGGCCGCGCTCGACCTCGCCGCCGAAGTCGGCGTGGCCCGGGGTGTCGATGACGTTGATCGTGATGCCGTCGGGCGCACCCGCCGCGGCCGCCGCGGGACCGGTGTACCGGATCGCGGTGTTCTTCGCGAGGATCGTGATCCCCTTCTCGCGCTCCAGGTCCCCCGAGTCCATCGCGCGCTCGTCGACGTGGGCGTGGTCCCCGAAGGACCCGGACTGCCACAGCATCGCGTCGACGAGGGTCGTCTTCCCGTGGTCGACGTGGGCGACGATCGCGACGTTGCGCAGGTCGGCGCGCACGCTGGTGCCGGCGGGCACAGACATAGGAGTACTCATCTCAGGGTGGTGGGAGCGCGCCGCGTCGTGGGGCGCCGATCGATTCTACCGGCACCCGCGGCGCGGGGCCTACGCGAGCCCGGGTCGACGACCTGCCCGGACGGCCGCGACCCCCGCCCCGGAGGCCGGGACGGGGGTCGACGGATCGGCCGGGGCCGGGTCAGACGCTGCCGTCGGCGCCGCCGCGGCCGGCGTTGCGCGCGATCTGCTCCGCGGCGAACGCGTCCTCGGTGCGCTGGACGCCCGAGCGGTCCGGGCCGGAGACGCGGACGCCCGCGGCGACGAGCTCCTCCTCGAGGAGCCGGTCGCGCGCCTCGCGGCGGACGCGCTGCTCGGCTGGGTCGGGCACCGGCACGGCCGCGAGCAGCCGGCGCGTGTAGTCCTGCTGGGGCGACCGCAGGATCTGGTCGCGCGGACCGACCTCGACGAGCCGGCCCTTGTGCATGACAGCGATGCGGCTCGACAGGATCTCGACGACGGCGAGGTCGTGGCTGATGAACAGGCACGCGAAGCCGTACTCGCGCTGCAGCTCCTGGAACAGGTCGAGCACGCGCGCCTGGACGGACACGTCGAGCGCCGACGTCGGCTCGTCCGCGATGAGCAGCTTGGGGCTGAGCGCGAGCGCCCGGGCGATGCCGACGCGCTGGCGCTGGCCGCCCGAGAGCTCGTGCGGGTACCGGTTGCGCATCGCCCGCGGCAGGTGCACCTGGTCGAGGAGCTCCTCGACCTTGGCGTTGAGCGCCGCGCCCGAGGCGACCTTGTGCAGCTTGAGCGGCTCGCCGATGGACTCACCGATCGGCAGGCGCGGGTTGAGCGACGAGCCCGGGTCCTGGAAGACGATCGAGACGTCCTGGCGCGCGGCGCGCAGCGCCTTCGGGTCGACGCCCTTGAGCTCGAGGCCGTTGACCTTGAGCGAGCCGTCCGCCACGGGGAGCAGGCCCACCGCGGCGCGGCCGACCGTCGTCTTGCCCGAGCCGGACTCCCCCACGAGACCGACCACCTCGCCGCGGCCGATGGTCAGGTCGACGCCGTCGATCGCCCGGAACGCGGGCACCCGCCCCCGCGAGGGGTACTCGAGCACCAGGTCGCGGGCCTCGAGCGCCGGGACCGCGTCCTTCGTGAGGTCGGGCGCGGTGCGCGGGACGGCGGACGTGTCCGACGCACCGACGACGGCTGCGCCGCCCGGCGTCGCGGCACCGAGGTGCGGCACGGCGTCGAGGAGCTGGCGCGTGTAGGGGTGCTGGGGGCGGTTGAAGATCTCCTCGACCGGGCCGGACTCGACGACGCGGCCGTTCTTCATCACGAGCACGCGGTCGGCGAGGTCCGCGACGACGCCCATGTCGTGCGTGATGAGGACGATCCCGGAGTCGATCCGCGTGCGCAGGTCCCGCATGAGCTTGAGGATCTCGGCCTGCACCGTGACGTCGAGCGCGGTCGTCGGCTCGTCGGCGATGAGCAGCTTGGGCGAGCACGCGAGCGCCTGCGCGATCATCGCGCGCTGGCGCTGGCCGCCCGAGAGCTGGTGCGGGTACTTGTCGAGCGACGCGACCGGGTTCGGCAGGTCGACGAGCGTGAGCAGCTCGACCGCACGCTCGCGCGCGGCCTTGGGGCCCACGTCGAAGTGCACCCGGATGGTCTCCATGATCTGGAAGCCCACGGTGTACACCGGGTTCAGCGCGGTCATCGGCTCCTGGAAGATCACGGAGACGTCGTTGCCGCGGACCTTGCTCAGCTGGGAGTGCTTGAGCCCGATGAGCTCACGCCCGGCGAGCTTGGCGCTGCCGGTCGCCCGCCCGTTCGGCGGGAGCAGCCCGATGAGCGACATCGACGACTGCGTCTTGCCCGAGCCGGACTCGCCGACGATCGCGAGGACCTCGCCCGAGCGCACCTCGTAGCTGACGTCGACCGCGGCCGGGAACCACTCGTCCTCGACGAAGAACTCGACGCCGAGGTCGCGGACCTCGAGGATCGGGGCCTTCGCGGCGGCGCTGGGGGGTGTCTGTGTGGTCACGGTCTGACCGAACCTTTCCGTGGACGATCTGCGAGCATGGCCGCATGGATCCGGCCGACGACGTGGAGCTGCGGCCGGGCTTCGGCCGGGTGCTGACGTACGGGACGTGGCTGGTGTGCGCCGTGACCGTCGTGACGACGGCGCTGGACGACCCCGTCGAGGGGCTGCGCGTCGCCGCGCCGGCGGCCCTGGTGTCCCTCGTGGTGTGGGCGCTGTTCGGGCGCCCGGCGGTGCTCGTGACCCCCGCGGGCGTCGAGCTGCGCAACGTGCTGCGCACGGTCGAGCTCCCGTGGCCGACCATCCAGCTCGTCGACACTCGGTACGCCCTGACGCTGCGCACCGCGTACGGGACCTACGCCGCCTGGGCGGCGCCGGCCCCGAGCCGCTCGACCGCGCTGCGCGCCGGGCCCGGGGACCTCGCCCCGGTGCCCGGCTCCGCACGCGCTGCCGGCGGGTCCGTCCGGCCCGGCGACCTGCCGAGCACCCCGTCGGGCGAGGCCGCCCTCTTGGTGCGCCGGCGCTGGGAGCAGCTCCGCGACGCCGGCCACCTCGACGACCCCCGCCTCGAGCGGGAGCGACCGCGCGTGCGCTGGCACGTGCGCACGCTCGGGGCGCTCGCGGTGCTGAGCGCACTGACCTGGGTCGCGCTCTCGGCGTGAGCGCAAGTCAGGCCTTCGCCATCTTGCGCTTGCTCGGGATGCGGCGCTGCCGCGGGTCGAAGGCGTCGCGCAGGCCGTCTCCGATGAAGTTGATGCACAGCGCGATCGACACGATGAACAGGCCGGGCCACCAGAACAGCCAGGGCCGCGTCGCGAACGCGCTCTGGTACTCGCTGATCAGGTTTCCGAGCGAGACGTCGGGCGGGTTGATCCCGAAGTTCAGGTAGCTGAGCGCGGTCTCGAGCAGGATCGCCGACGCCATGACGAGCGTCGCGTTGACGATGATGACGCCGACCGCGTTCGGCAGGATGTGCCGGAACATGATCCGGCCGTTGCTGGCGCCGGCGACCCGCGCCGCGTCGACGAACTCGCGCTCGCGCAGGGCGAGGAACTCCCCGCGCACGAGCCGGGCCATCGACGTCCAGGTGACCACCGACAGGGCGAGGGCCAGGCCGATCGCGCTGCTGCCGCCGACGAGCCGGCCGAGGATCGCGCCGATCATGATGACCGGGATCGTGATGATCATGTCGGTGAACCGCATGAGCAGGTTGTCGAGGCGGCCGCGGAAGAACCCGGCGGCCGCGCCCACGACGATGCCGATCGTGGTGCTCAGGAGCCCGACGATGAACATGACGAGCAGCGACGTCTGGGTCCCGCGCATGACGCGCGCGAAGCCGTCGCGGCCGATGTTGTCCTGGCCGAACGGGTGGTCGCCGATGTGGAAGCCACCCTCGAAGCCCATCGTCGGTGCGCCGCCCGCGTTCGTGATGGGCGGGAGGTCGCTCGTCGTCCACTTCCACCAGCCGGGGATGGGGCCCCAGCCGATCGAGGTCGTCGCGAGCAGGATGATGAAGAGCAGCACCGCGGCCGACGTCATCGCCCCGCGGTGGCGCAGGAAGCGGCGCAGGACGATGCGGCCCTGCGAGAGGCCCTCGACCTCCTTGAGCTCGATCGCGTTCTCGAGGTTCTCGACCGGGTCGTGGTGCCCGGTGTCGGGCTCGAGCGCGCGAGGAGGCGGCGTGGTCATGCGTTCACCCGGATCCTGGGGTCGAGAGCGGCGTAGACGAAGTCGACGATGATGTTGGCGAGGACGAGCAGCGACCCGGCCACGACGAAGTAGCCCATCACCGGGTTGGCGTCCGACGTCTCGAGCGCCTGGAGGAACATCGTCCCCATGCCGCTCCAGGCGAAGATCCGCTCGGTGATGATGGCGCCACCGAACAGCGCGGCGATGTCGAGCGGGACGACCGTCGCGAGCGGGATGAGCGCGTTGCGGAACGCGTGGCGCACGATCACGACCCGCTCCGGCAGGCCCTTGGCGCGCGCGGTGCGGATGTAGTCCTGGTTCATGACCTCGAGCAGGCTCGAGCGCGAGTAGCGCGTGTAGGCCGCGAACGAGATGAGGATCAGCGCGATCGTGGGCAGCAGCAGGTGCGTGAAGGTGTCGAGCGTCGAGACCCAGTAGTCGCCCTTGAGGCCCGGGGTCTGCGAGCCGATCGTCGCGATCGGGCGGCCGTTGATGCGGCTCGAGCTCGAGTACACCTGCCACGCGCCCATGACGCGGTCGACGTAGAGCAGCGCACCGACGCCGATCCCGGTGATCGCGGCGGCGCGCATCGACAGCGCGCGGTCCGGGCCGCCGAACAGGTAGCCGACGACGAGGCCGACCACGACCGTGAGGACCGCGAGGCCGAGGATGAGCGCCGTCGTCGCACCGGCGAAGACATACTGCAGCGGGACGTACAGGACGACCCCGAGGGCGGCCATGGTCAGCGCCGAGAACAGCGCGCGACGGTTGCGGGTGCCCGCGGTCAGCACGCTGACGCCGTAGGCGATCGCCGCACCCAGCACGCCGATGACGACCGGCCCGAGCGCGGGGTCGAGCAGCCAGGCGCTCGCGGACAGGTACGCCATGGCGGCGCCCGTCGCGACGGCGGCCGAGAGGAAGGTGATGAGGCGCCGCCGTGCGTCACCCGCGACGAGCGCCGACCACACGAGCCCGCTGACCACCGACGCGCCGATGATCACGGGGACCGAGAAGGTCGGGTCGCGCAGGAAGTCGTTGAAGCCGATCGCGCCCCAGGTCTTGAGGAGCACCGCGACCCAGAAGGACGGCAGCGAGTACAGGACGAACGACATGAGCGTGACGCCGTAGTCGAAGCCGGTGTACTGGCGCAGGGCGCTCGAGATGCCGACGACGACGCCGAGGCCGATCGCGAGGAGCGTCGAGGCGAGGACGAGCTGGAGGGTCGAGGGGACCGCGGTCGCGAGCATCGCCGTGACGGGCTGGCCCGTCACCCAGCTGGTGCCGAGGTCGCACACGCCGACGACGCAGCCGCTCGCCCCCCGCAGCCACTTGAGGTACCGGATCGCCGGCGGGGTGTCGAGGTCGAGGGCCTGGACCCGCGCCTCGATCAGCGCCTCCTTGTTCGGGGAGGTGCTCGTGCGGAGGTCCTCGAGCGGGTCGATCGAGTACGCCAGGAGCATGTACACGATGAACGTCGCGCCGATCAGGACGATGATCGACGAGATCAGCCGCCGTCCGATGAACGCGAGCATCGGTGCCCCCGCATGGAGCCGGGCGGCGATCCCTGACGACGCCCGGGGTGGGGGCGCCGGGGACTCGATCTCGGCACGGCTCGTCACTGTGGTGGCCATGGAATTCGATCCTCGCAGCTGTGTCTGGTGAACTTCGCGATTCTACGCGTGGCCCGTGCGGCCCGCGCAGAGCTGGGCGACGGCGCCCGTGCAGCCCCGCGCGCCGGTAGGCGCCGGGCGTGCGGCGGGGGCACCGAGACCGTGGCCTCGGCACCCCCGCCGTCGGACGTCGTGCTGGGTCTGCTCAGAGGTCCGGTCAGGACTCCGAGGAGACCTCCCACTCCCAGAAGTTCCAGAAGATGGTCGGGGACAGCGGGATCGTCGAGACACCCTGGAGCACGTCACGCGAGGCGACGACACCCGGGAACTGGAAGATCGTGACGCCGAACGCGGCCTCGTTGAGCTTCGTCTCGATCTGGGCGACCAGGTCGGCCTCGGCGTCGGGGTCCGTGTTGGCCCGCAGCTCCTTCCACAGCGCGTCGACCTCGGGGTCGGAGTAGCCGTAGAAGTTGTTCTGACCAGCCGTGATGAAGTTCGCCTCGGAGTTCAGCGCGAACGTGTTGGTCGACTGCCAGCCGAACAGCGCGGCGTCGTAGCCCGTGCGGTCGGTGTCGAGGCGGTCGCCCCAGTCGGTGCTGCTCGCGTTGATCACGTTGAAGCCGGCCTGCGCGGCGGAGGCCGCGATCAGCTGGAACTCGTTCTCGCGGCGGACGTTGCCCTGGCCGAACATGAGACGCACGTCGACCGCGGGGACGCCGACCTCGGCGAGGAGCGCCTTGGCACCCTCGATGTCGACGTCGGTCCACAGCTCGGACTTGTTGTTGGCGACGACCTCGTCGTACGCCTCGGAGCCCGGGACGTAGATGAACGAGTCACGCGTCTCGGCGTCCGGCTGGAGCGGCTTGATGAGCTTCTCGATGATCTCCTGGCGCGGGATCGTCTTGAGGAACGCCTGGCGGACCTTGAGGGCCTTCGTGGCGTCACCGCCGTAGGTCGCCGGGTCGAACGGACCGCCGTTGGTGAACTGCAGGTCGACGTGCTCGAACGTGCCCTCGGGCGCGCCCTCGACGTTGACGCCCTCGAGCGTGTCGAGCGTCGCGAGGACGTCGACCGAGGACTGCGGGGCGATCAGGTCGAGCTCACCGTTCTGGAGAGCGGTGACCGCGGCGAGCGGGTCCTCGTTGTAGCGGACCGTGACGGAGTCGACCTTGGGGATCGGGCCCCAGTCGTAGTCGTCGCGCAGCTGGAGCGTGAGGTACTCGTTCTCGACGAAGTCCGTGAGGACGTACGGGCCGTGAGCGAGGTACTGCAGCTCGTTGTCCGGCATCGAGGTGAAGTTGAAGTCCTCGTTCCAGCTCTTCGAGAGCGGGCTCAGGGCCGCCGTGTCGTTCTCGGTGAACGCGTCGATGACGGCCTGCTTGCCCTCCTCGGGGTCCGTGATGTCGAGGCCGAGGGCCGCGACGGCGTGGGCCGCGACGGGGGGCATGTAGAACGAGACCTCCCAGTCGGAGCGGGGCTCGCTGTACGTGATGGTGAGCGAGCGGCCGTCGTCGCCGATCTCCGGGGTCTCCGTCACGACGTTCATCGCCTCGGAGGTGCTGTTGAAGAACACCCCGGCGTCGACGACGTCCTGGTTGGTGACGTTGCCCTCCTCGTCCGTCTCCGGCTCGACGGAGTCGAACTTGTCGTTCTGGGCGCCCCAGAACAGCATCAGGTCGGCCGCGTCGACGGGGGTGCCGTCCGACCAGGTGACGCCCTCGTTGACCGTGTACTTGACCGTGAGCGGGTCCTCGGTGACGACCTCGTAGGTCCCGAAGTCCTCGTTCTTGGCGATCTTGAGGTCGCCGTCGTAGTACCAGAACCCGTTGCCCGCCGTCATGTAGATGATGTTGGCGTTGGCCGTCGCGTTGCCGGAGGCCGTCAGGTTGTTCTGGGAGTAGAACGGCTGGTTCCACCCGACGTTGACCGAGGTGGTCTCCTCGATCTCGCTCTCGGCCGGGCCCTCGCTGGTGCACGCCGACAGCACCAGGGCGCCTGTGGCCGCTACCGCGACCACGGCGCTCGTTCGCCTGATCTTCACTGTTCCTCCTGAAAAGGTGGCGCACGCCTCGCTGGGCGGGGGGCGGCTCCGACGCGGGCCGGGCCGTCCCGCACGCGGGCCGTGCTGCCGTGGGATGTGGTCACGCTAACCAAGCGACTCGCGACAAACGGGGCGCCGTTGCCCCGGACCCCCGATCGTTACCCGATTGATACTGGCCGGTAGTGTCCACCATACGAGACCAACGCCGCGGAAACTTGGGGGAAACGTTCCCGACGCGCGGGCGAGACACGCGCCGACCTCCCTCGGTCGGCGGCGCTCGCCCTGCTCAGTGGCCAGAGCACGGGTTCCAGTGTGGTACATGACGCGCAGTTCCGCGCGCGATGATCCCCGCCCCCGCCCCCACGCCGCCCCGGACCGACTCCCTCGGACCGCGTCGGTCCTCGCCGTGCCGGATGGCCGGGCCGTGGCTAGCGTCGCCGCATGACTCCCGTGTCCCGCGCCGTCGACGCGCTCATCGGCCAGTACCAGGTCCGCCTCTCGCCCCGGAAGGGCTACGCGTGCGCCCACCGCGTCGCGCACGGCGGCGCCTCCTGCTCCGGCGCGGTCCGCGAGCTCGTCCGGGGCCGCGGCGTCGTGCGCGCGCTCCTGCCGACGGCGACCCGGTTCGTGGCGTGCTACCAGGCGGCGCGCCTGCTCATGGCGAGCGACGTGCGGGGGGTGTGCTGCTGCGGCCCGATCCCCATCCCGTTCCGCTTCTGACCTCGCAGTTCGGCGCGCGGCACGCGCTGCACCTTCCGGTGGACAGCCGCCCAGGACCGGAGCAAGGTGAGGAACGGCGGAAGCAGACCGCCACGTGGATCCACGACGAGGTGGTGACCGATGGGGCGACTCTCCGACGTCGCGATGTCCCGGCGTCAGGTGCTCGGTCTCGGAGCGCTCGCTGCGGGAGCCGGGTTCGGCCTGAGCGCGTGCGGGTCCCCCGTGCCGCTCGCGAGCTCCGGCCCGCCGCTCGACGGCGAGTACACGGGCCCGCCGGTGCAGCTCGAGTACTGGAACGGGTTCACGGGTGGCGACGGCCCCGCGATGCGGGAGATCGTCGCGCGGTTCAACGAGAGCCAGGACCTCATCCGCGTCCGCATGAACGTGGTCCAGTGGGCGCAGTACTACCAGCGCGTCGTCGCCGCGGTGCACGCCGGCAAGGGCCCCGACATCGGGGCCATGCACGTCGAGCAGCTCGCGACCCAGGCCGCGCGGCAGACGATCGCGCCGATCACCGAGATCGTCGACGAGCTCGGCGTCAGCGAGGACGAGTACCCCACCGAGGTGTGGGAGCGCGGGACGTACGCCGGGGAGCGGTACGGGATCCCGTTCGACGTCCACTCGCTCGCGTCCTACGCGAACCTCGACGTCCTCGAGGCGAACGGCGTCCGCGGGCTGCCCGAGGCCCGCCAGGACTTCGAGGCGAGCCTCGCGACCCTGATGGGCGCCGGCGTGCAGACCCCGTTCTGGGTGCCGAACCGCTGGCCCGCGCACCTGGTCTTCCTGTCGCTGCTCTGGCAGTTCGGGGGCGAGCCGTACTCCGAGGACGGCAGCTCCGCGACGTTCGACAGCGAGGCCGGCGTCGAGGCGCTGCAGTGGCTCGTGACCCAGATCCAGACGGGCGTGAGCCCCGAGAACGTCGCCCCCGACTCGCAGTACACCGCCTTCAAGAACGGCGAGGGCGCCTACACGTGGGACGGCATCTGGCAGATCAACGACCTGCTGACCACCGCGCCGGACCTGCGCTGGGGGCTCTCGCCCATCCCGACGATCGGCGAGCAGCCGGCCGTGTGGGCGAACTCCCACCAGCTCGTGATGTTCAAGAGCCGCGCTCCCGACGACAACCGGCTGCTCGCCACGAAGACGTTCATGCGCTACCTCGTGGAGAACTCCGAGGTGTGGTCGCAGGCCGGGATGGTCCCCGCGCGCGCGGCCGCCCGGGAGAGCGAGGAGTTCCTGGCGAGCCCGCAGGCGCCCATCGCCGAGGCGGTGCCGAGCATGCGGTTCCTGCCCTCGGTCGCCGCGATCGGCGAGGTCCAGGCCCAGACGCTCGAGGTCGCGCTCGCGAACGCGATCCTCGGCCGGGAGTCGCCGCAGGAGGCCCTCGCGGGGGCCGCCGCGCAGGCGAGCCAGCTCATGCAGTCGAACCTGCGGAAGTTCGAGGGGTGAGGGGGAGGTCATGGCCGACATCGCCGTAGGGCGCCGACACGGCGTCGCCGCACGCACCACCGCGGACACCGCAGCGCGCAGCGCGACCGCGAGCACGCACCAGCGGGACAACCGGGACGGGTGGCTGTTCCTCGCGCCGTACCTCGTGCTGTTCACGGTCTTCGTGCTGCTGCCGCTGGGCTGGGGGATCTGGATCAGCCTGCACGACTACGACTACACGCTCCCCGACAAGCCGTTCGTGGGGCTCGACAACTACTCCGGCCTGATCACGGGCGACTCGGCGTTCGCCGCGACGTTCTGGCAGGCGATGCGCGGGACCGGGATCTTCACGCTCGCGTCCGTGCCGCTCCTGCTCGTCCTGCCCCTGCTCGTCGCGCTCATGATGAACCTCAAGTTCAAGGGCCGGAACTTCTTCCGGGCGATCTACTTCGCGCCCTACGTGCTCGGCGTCGCGGTCGTCGCGGTGCTCTGGCGCTACCTGCTCGACACCAACATCGGGCTCGTGAACCAGTACCTCGGGGCCGTCGGGCTCGACTCGACGATCCCGTGGCTCACCCAGCTCCCGTGGGGCTGGATCTCGCTCGTCGGGGTCACCGTCTGGTGGACCATCGGGTTCAACGCCGTCATCTACCTGGCGGCGCTCCAGGACATCTCCCCCGAGCTCTACGAGGCCGCGAAGATGGACGGCGCGAGCGCGCTGCAGCGGTTCCGGAACGTCACGCTCCCCGGCCTGCGGCCCGTGCTGCTCTTCGTCACGAGCGTGACGATCATCGCGAGCGTCAACATGTTCGGGCAGAGCTTCCTCATGACGCAGGGCGGCCCCGGCACCGAGACCCGCACCGCCATCTATCAGATCGCCGACACCGGCCTGACGAACTTCAACTCCGGGATGGCGTCGGCGATGTCGATGATCTTCACGGTGTTCCTGGCGATCGTCTCGATCCTCGTGTTCGTGCTGTTCCGCGAGCGCGAGGCCAAGCGCAGCACCACGACGGAAGGGGACGCGTGATGGCCGTCGCCGCAACCACCACCCGGCGGGACCGCCCCGTGCGCCCCGACGCGCGCCGCGGCAACGGCGCGACCCGCACGCTGCTCTACGTCGCGCTCGGGGTGCTCAGCCTGCTGTTCATCTCGCCGCTGATCTACATGGTGTCGACGTCGTTCAAGACGACCGCCGACGCCGCGTCGACGACCCCGCAGTGGATCCCGGCCAACCCGACGCTGCAGGCGTACGAGTCGGTGCTGACGACCGAGGGCACGCCGGTGCTGCGCTGGCTGCTCAACAGCCTCGCGTCCGCGACCGCGCAGACGCTGCTCGTGCTGATCACGGCGTCGATGGCCGCGTACGCGCTGGCCCGGATCGACTTCACGGGCAAGCGCTGGGTCTTCGGGCTCATCATCGCGACCCTGTTCGTCCCGCCCGTCATCCTGCTCATCCCGAACTACCTGATCGTCGGGCGGCTCGGCTGGCTCGACACGCTGCTCGCGGTGATCGTGCCCGGCGCGGCCGGGGCCTTCGGGGTGTTCTTCCTGCGGCAGTTCTTCCTGAGCCTGCCCAAGGAGCTCGAGGAGGCGGCGTTCATCGACGGTGCGACGCGCTGGCGGACGTTCCGGCAGATCATCCTGCCGCTGTCCCGCCCCGCGCTCGTCACGCTCGCGCTGCTGTCGTTCCTGACCAACTGGAACGACTTCCTGTGGCCGGTGTACGTGCTGTTCTCCCCGGAGAACCAGACGCTCCCCGCAGGCCTGTCGACGCTGCAGAACGCGAACGCCGTGCGCTACGACCTGCTGATGGCGGGCGCCGTGATCGCGAGCGTGCCGGTGCTGCTGATCTACATGGCCGCGCAGCGGTACGTCGTCGAGGGCGTCGGACGCGCCGGGCTCAAGGGATGACGGCGGGCGCTGCGGGGGATCCCGGGCCCGCCGGCGGGTCCGGCCTCTCGGGGGCGACCGCGCGGGAGTACACCAACCCCGTGTGGGACGGGTACTTCGCCGACCCCTTCGTGCTGCGCGCCGGCGGCCGGTTCTGGGCGTTCGGGACCGGCGGCGGCGAGCACGCGCAGGAGCTGCTCGGCCTCGTGTCCGACGACCTCGTCACCTGGCAGCCGCACGGGCCGGTGCTCGACGCGGCGACCGTGCCGGACGGGCGCCCGCACCACTGGGCCCCCGAGGTGATCGAGCACGAGGGCCGCTACCTCCTGTACTACTCCGCGGGGCTCTACGACACGGGGCACCGGATCCGCGTCGCCGTGGCCGACCACCCCGGCGGGCCGTACCGCGACCAGGGCGTCGACCTCACGGAGGGCGAGCCGTTCGCGATCGACCCGCACCCGTTCCGCGACGAGGACGGCACCCTCTACCTCTTCTACTGCGTCGACCGGCTCGAGGGTCGACGCGTCGGCACGGTGGTCGTCGTCGACCGGCTCGTCAGCCCCACGCAGCTCGCGGGCGAACCCCGGCCCGTCGTGACGGCGTCGAGCGACTGGCAGCTCTTCCTCGCGGACCGCTCGATGTACGACGCGGTGCACGACTGGTACACGTGCGAGGGCGCCTTCTGCGTCCGTCGCGGCGGACGGTACTGGTGCCTGTACTCGGGCGGGAACTGGCAGCAGGAGAGCTACGGCGTCGCGGCGGCGTCGGCCCCGCACCCGCTCGGGCCGTGGACCGAGGAGCCCGGCGAGCTGCCGACGGTCGTCCGGACGACCCCACCCGCGATCGGGCCGGGGCACGCCAGCGTCGTGACCGACGACGACGGCCAGGACTGGCTGGTCTACCACGCGTGGGACGTCGACGGGCAGGCCCGCCGGATCTGCCTCGACCCGCTCGACTGGACGGCGTCGGGCCCCGTGTGCCGCGGGCCGAGCGCGGAGCCCCGGCCCGCACCCGTGGTCCACGCCTCGGGCTGACGCGGCGACGCGCACCTGCGCGGGCCCGTCGCACGGGACCGGGTCAGCGCCGGAAGCCGCCTTCGGTGCTGAGCGTCTGGCCCACGACCCAGCGCCCCTCGTCGCTCACGAGCCACGCGATGAGCCGCGCCGGGTCGTCGGGCTCGCCCGCGCTGCCGCCGGGGAAGCTCGCGTGCACCCCGGCGATCCCCGGGTCCGACCGGTCGTCGAGGTAGCCGGTGTTCACGGGTCCGGGGTTCACCGTGTTGAGCAGGATGCCGCGATCCGCGAGGTCGGCAGCGACCGACGCGGTGACTCCCGCGAGCGCGGCCTTGGACGCCGCGTAGGCGATCGAACCGCTCATGGGCCCGTGCAGCTGCCCGGACGTCATCCAGACGACACGGCCGCCCGGCCGGCCGTCGTGCTGCGCCGCGAACGCGCGGGTCGCGAGCAGCGTCGCGCGGGTGTTGACGTCCCAGTGCGTGTCGAGCATCGCGGCCGTGACGTCCGCGAGCCGGCCGTCGCCCCCGCTGCGCGCGTGGTTGCACACGAGCACGTCGAGGTGGCCGAACGCCGCGACACCCGCCGCCACGAGGGCGTCGGACGCGTCGGCCTGCCCCAGGTCGAGGCTCACGTCGACCAGGCGCCTGCCGGGGGCGAGCCGGCCGCGCAGCTCAGCGAGCACCTCGGCGACGTCGTCGCTCCCCCACGGCTGAGCGGCGTCGTGCGGCGCGAAGTGGTGGACGACGAGGTCCGCACCCATCGACGCGAGGCGTGCGGCGACCGCGAAGCCGATGCCGCGCCGACGGCTCACGCCCGTCACGACGGCCACCCGGCCGGACAAGGGCAGCGAGGGGGACGGCAGGTCGGTCGGGTCGGTCACGTCGGTCGGGTCGGTCATGTCGGTCACGGCAGCAACCTACGGACGTCCGGCGAGGTGGTCGCGCGCTTTTCCGGGCGCTCGCCGCGAGGTGGATCCTGCGTCCGGTGCCGGGCGCGGTCGCGCGCACGTGTGCGCGCGCCGCGTCCCGAGGCCGGCCGCCGGTCACTGCGGCCGGTAGGGCTCCCCCGGCTGCTCGGCCGCAGGCTGCACGGGCGGGACGTAGCCGGTCGTGGGCTGCTCCGGGGCGGGCGGGGCGTAACCGGTCGCGGGCTGCTCCGGTGCGGGCGGGTACGCGGCCGGCGGCGGTGCGGCGGGCGGCGGGTAGGCGGCGGCCGGGGGCGGGGCCGCGGCCGGCGGGTACTCGGGCGCGGGCGGCGGCGGCGCGGCGGCCTCCGTGGACGCGGCGGGAGCGGTCGTCCGTGCGCTCTTCCAGCCGTCCACCACCGCGCCGCCGAACCCCTTGAGGTCCGAGCCGAGCTGGCGTACCGAGGTGCGCACCTGCGGGTCGTTGACGACCCCGTTCGTGCGGGACACGAGCTGCGAGATCGCGTCGGTGAGGGGGTTCGTGCTCGCCATGAGTCAGCCTCCTGGTCCGGGTGCGACTCACCGTACCCCCGCCGGGGTCGGCGGTCAGCCGCCGTAGGCGCGGAGCCAGTGCGTGAGCAGGGCCTCGAGCTCGGCGCGCTGCTCCGGCGTGAGCACCTCGAGGAGCCGGTGCTCGTTCGCCATGTGGTCGTCCATCGCGCGGTCGATCAGCTCCCGGCCGCGGTCCGTGAGCGCGACGACGCGCCCCCGGCCGTCGACCTCGCTCCGGCGCCGGGTCACGAGCCCTGCCGCGACGAGCCGGTCGACCCGCTTCGTCATCGCCCCGGACGTGACCATGGTGTGGTCGGCGAGCTCGGAGGGCGCCCGCTCGTAGGGGGCGCCGGCCCGGCGCAGCGTCGCCAGGACGTCGAAGTCGCCCTCGCCGAGCCCGTGGCGGCGGTAGACGTCGACCAGCTCCTCCGTGAGGAAGCCCGCGAGCCGGTGCAGCCGCCCGAGGACGCCCTGCGGCGTGACGTCGAGGTCCGGGCGCTCGCGTGCCCACTCCCGCTGGATCTGCGCGACGCGGTCCGGCTCGTGCCGCTCGTCGGGGAGGTCGCGGCGGCCGGGCTGGGCGGGCACGGGAGCGTCGGTCACGGGTCGGCGCGGCATCCCGGGACTATATCTTCCACGGAAGGTATTGTTCCTTCCATGGAAGACAGATGGCGGTGGGTCGCCCTGACCGCGGTCGCGCCGGTGCTCTGGGGGGCGAGCTACGTCGTGACCCGCCAGCTCCTGCCGGCCGAGAGCCCGTTGTGGGGCAGCGTGCTGCGGGCCCTGCCCGCCGGCCTCGTGCTGCTCGCCGTCGCCCGGCGGCTGCCCCGCGGCTCGTGGTGGTGGCGCTCCGTCGTGCTCGGGACGCTCACCATCGGCGCGTTCTTCGTGCTCGTGTACGTCGCCGCGCAGCTGCTGCCCTCGAGCCTCGCCGCGACGCTCATGTCGGCCTCGCCCGCGGTCATGATGGTGCTCGCATGGCCGCTGCTCGCCCAGCGTCCGCGGTGGCTGTCCGTGGCCGGGGTGGCGCTCGGAGTCGTCGGCGTCGGTGCGATGCTGCTGACCGGCGCGTCCGCACCCGACCCGCGCGGCGTCGTCGCCTCGGTCGTCGCGATGCTGATGTCCTCGCTCGGGTTCGTGCTCTCGACGCGCTGGTCCGCGGACGTCCCCGTGCTGCCGCTCACGGCGTGGCAGCTGCTCGGCGGAGCCGTCGTGCTCGTCCCCGTCGCGGCCGTCGTCGAGGGCGCACCGCCCCGGCTCGACGGCACCGAGGTCGCCGCGTTCGCGTTCCTCAGCCTCGTCGCGACCGCCCTCGCCTACGTCTGCTGGTTCGCCGGGCTCGCCCGGCTCGAGGCGGGCACGGTGGGTCTCGTCGGGCTCCTCAATCCCGTGACCGGCGCGCTCCTGGGCGTCGTGGTCGCGGCGGAGCGGCTGACGCCGCTCCAGGTCGCCGGCATGCTGCTGGTGCTGGGTGGCATCGGGCTCGGCGCGTCACGCCGGCCGGCGGGCAGGGGCGCGAGGACCGCCCCGAGCGTCGGCGCTCGGTGGCAGGGTGACCTGCATGAGCACTCCCCCGGACCCCAAGGCCGACCTGCACCGGTACCTGCGCGAGGCACGTGACTCGCTGCTGAGCAAGCTCGACGGGCTCTCCGAGTACGACGCGCGCCGTCCGCTGACCCCGACCGGGACCAACCTCCTCGGGCTCGTCAAGCACACCGCGAGCGTGCAGCTCGACTACTTCGGCGTGACGTTCGGCCGCCCCTCCGGCGAGTCGCTCCCCTGGCTCGCCGACGACGCGGAGACCAACGCCGACATGTGGGCCACCGCGCAGGAGTCCCGCGACGAGGTCGTCGCGTTCTACCGGCGGTCGGCGGACCACGCCGACGCGACCATCGAGGCGCTGCCGCTCGACGCGGTGGGCCGCGTGCCGTGGTGGCCCGAGGACCGCAACGAGGTCACGCTGCACCGCGTCCTCGTCCACATGGTGGCCGAGCTCAGCCGTCACGCCGGGCACGCCGACATCGTGCGCGAGCTCGTCGACGGCTCCGTCGGCCTGCGCAGGCCGGGCGACAACCTGCCCGACGTCGACGGCACCTGGTGGGCGACGTACCGGGAGCGCCTCGAGCGGGCGGCGCGCGAGGCTGCGGACGCCGACGTCTGACGGCGCCGGGCTGCCGGGCCGCCGGTCGCGGGGTCGGAAGCCAGTCGGTCCGTCGGTCCGTCGGGTCCGTCGGTCCGTCAGGATCGGAGAAGCAGCAGCGACGCCGCGCTGCCTAGGGTCGACACGACGCCCCAGCCCCGGACGAGGAGCCACCCATGAGCACCAGCCAGAGGAACGCCGACACCGCCCCCGCCGACGGGGACGCGACGTTCAGCGCCGAGGAGCGCGCCGCGATGAAGGAGCGCGCGCGTGAGCTGAAGGCGCAGAGCCGGAAGGGCAAGGCGAAGGTGGACCCCGAGGCCGAGGTGCTCGCGAAGATCGCCGAGATGACGGGCCTCGACCGCACCCTCGCCGAGCGGGTCCACGCCCTCGTGCGCGAGGTCGCGCCGGACCTCACGCCCCGGACCTGGTACGGCATGCCCGGGTACGCCAAGGACGGCAAGGTGCTGTGCTTCTTCACGGCGGCCGAGAAGTTCAAGGGCCGGTACGCGACCCTCGGCTTCAACGACGTCGCCCGGCTCGACGACGGCTCGATGTGGCCCACGGCCTTCGCCCTGACCGGGCTCTCGGACGACGTCGAGGGGCGCATCCGCGAGCTCGTGGCCCGCGCCGCCGCCTGATCGACCGCGGTCAGCCCGGAAGCCCGCGCTCGCTCCCAGGCGGCCCGCTCGCGGCTTTGGGCGCACGGTCGCGGCGGAGGCTCCACCGGCGACTCACCAGGCCGACGCCCGATCGCGAGCCAGGCAGGACCTAGACGGTCGCCTGCGACGAGCTCCCGTCGTGCGCTCGCTGGTGGAAGACTCCGGCCGCCAGGAGCAGGTCGTCGTCTCCCGAGCCCGCGCGACCCGATCTCGCGGTCCGCAGGTATGCGTCCACCATCCGCGCCCGCGCCGCGTACTGCGCGGCTCCCGCGCCGCTCCGTGCCCGGAGGTCAGCGTCGAGAACCAGCGCGAGCGCGATGAAGGCCGCAGACAGCACGACTGCCGCGCCGATCACCAGTGCGACCTGGACGCCGGTGTCCGCATCCGCCCAGAAGCCTTCCGCCGCCACACGCCACGCGACGAGTCCGGTGCCTCCGGCAGCCACGAGCGCCATTCCCGACGCCCACCACTTCGCGAGCGCGGTCGAGGTCGCCTCCAGAGCGGCGACGCTCGTCGCCACCCCGCCTAACACGGCGGCCGGCCCAGACGCGTCGCGCCGCTCGTCCTTCGTGCCGAGGACGCTCATCGCTATGGCGAGCCGCTCCGCGGACGCGGCGACATCGTCCAGGGGCGGTGGCAGCGGCACTCCGCTGCTGCGGACCAGGAGGCCGCAGTCCCTGAGAAAGTCCTCGCGGTCCGCGGCGTCGAGACCTTCGTATGCTCGGACAGCCTGCTTCGCGTCCATCACCGTTCCCCTTTCCCGCGCGGGGCGGCGGTCCGTCGCTCATGCGCCCCGCACATCCATTGCCCGTCGACGCGCCGGACGGCGCCAGAGTCGTAGGTCCCGGTGGCGTGCATCGGAACGGGCGCACCACCCCATGTCGGGACCTTTGGCCGTCGCCGCCCGCGCTGCCGGCGGGTTAGGCATGAAAAGCGCAGGACCGTGCACGGCAACATCGGGAGGGACGACATGGACGTCGAACGGATCACGCTCGAGCCTCGGGTGCTGGTCGGGCTGCGGGAGGTGGTGCCCGTGGCGCAGATGACCGACTTCTTCGCACGAGCGTTCACCGCCGCGGCGGACGAGCTCGGCAGTCACGGCACGGAGCCTGCTGGGCCGCCGATAGGTCTGTACCGGGGCGACGTCACGGAGACCGTGGACGTGACCGCCGGGTTCCCGACGCGCGACCGGCTCGAACCGAGCGGGGACGTCGTGGTCGTCGACCTGCCGACGGGGCCAGCGGTGGTCGCGGTCCACACCGGGCCGTACGACGCCATGGAGCGGACCTACGACGAGCTGCTGCGGTGGATCACGGAGAACGGGCTCACCGGGGGACACACGATGTACGAGGAGTACCTCACGGGACCCGAGAGCGGGCTGGAGCCGGCGATGTGGCAGACGCGGATCATCTACCCCCTGGCCTGAGCACCGCACCGGTGGCCGGCGGCCTCGTCCGGAGCGTGGCACCGGACGGCAGCGCCGCCACACCGGACCGTCACACGTTGAAGCGGAACTCCACCACGTCGCCGTCGGCCATGACGTAGTCCTTGCCCTCGATGCGCGCCTTGCCCGCGGCGCGTGCGGCGGCGACGGACCCGGCAGCCACGAGGTCGTCGAAGCCGATGACCTCGGCTTTGATGAACCCGCGCTGGAAGTCGGTGTGGATGACGCCCGCGGCCTGCGGCGCCGTCCAGCCGCGGTGGATGGTCCAGGCGCGCGACTCCTTGGGGCCTGCCGTCAGGTAGGTCTGCAGGCCGAGGGTGTGGAAGCCGACCCGTGCGAGCTGGTCGAGGCCGGCCTCCTCCTGGCCGTTCTCGGCGAGCATCTCCCGGGCCTCGTCGGGCTCGAGCTCGACGAGCTCGGACTCGAACTTCGCGTCGAGGAAGATCGCGTCCGCCGGAGCGACGAGCGCGCGCAGCTCGGCCTGCATGGCCTCGTCGGCGAGCCCGGCGTCGTCGGTGTTGAAGACGTAGATGAACGGCTTGGCCGTCATGAGCTGGAGCTGCGCGAGCTGGTCGGGGTCGATGCCCGCCTTCGCCGCACCCTGGAACAGCGTGTCGCCCGCCTCGAGCACGGCCTGCGCCTGCTGGGCCGCCTGGAGCAGCGCAGCGTCGGCCTTCTTCGCGCGGACCTCCTTCTCGAGGCGCGGCACGGCCTTCTCGAGCGTCTGCAGGTCCGCGAGGATCAGCTCGGTGTTGATCGTCTCGATGTCGTCCTTCGGGGAGACCTTGCCGTCGACGTGCACGACGTCCGGGTCCGCGAACGCGCGCGTGACCTGGCAGATCGCCTCGGCCTCCCGGATGTTCGCGAGGAACTTGTTGCCGAGCCCCTCACCCTCGCTCGCGCCCTTGACGATGCCGGCGATGTCGACGAACGACACGGTCGCGGGCAGGATCCGCTCGCTGCCGAAGATCTCCGCGAGCGTCTGCAGGCGCGGGTCCGGCAGGGGCACGACGCCGACGTTGGGCTCGATCGTCGCGAACGGGTAGTTCGCGGCGAGCACCTGGGCGCGCGTGAGGGCGTTGAAGAGGGTGGACTTGCCGACGTTGGGCAGGCCGACGATGCCGATGGTGAGTGCCACGACGTGCCATCCTACGGGCCCGCCTGGGCGCCCGGTCGCGGGGGCGGACGCCCGGTGGGCACACCGGACCGGGCTCGGAGCCCCGGGTCGCGCCGACGGACCCCGGCCTCGGCAGCGGCGGGCGCCGTTCAGCCGAACGAGACGAGGCGCTCGAGCAGCTCGGGGGCGCGCCGGTCGTAGATCGTCCCGCCGAGCCGGACCCCGAGCACGAGCACGAGGGCGCCGACGGCGACACCCACCACGAGCGCGAGCACGCCGAGGAGCGTCGAGCCCGTGACGATGGCGGCGACCGCGAGCCCGAGCGTCGGCAGCCCCAGCAGGAAGACCACGCCGGTGCCGACGAGCTGCGCGACCAGACCCGCGCTCGCCCCGCCCTGCGCGCTCGAGAACGGGCTCTCCCCTGCCTTGGGCACCTGGTAGACGAGCCGCGACGAGACCGCGCTCGCGACGCCGAGCGACGTCGCGAAGACCCCGACGGAGGCCCCGATCACCGGCAGCGCGAGCGACCAGCGCCCCGTGAGCTGGAGCGAGACGAGCGCGAGCAGGACCGTCACGGGAACGCCCAGCACCCCGGCCGCCCACGCGCGCCCGGCCCGGTCGACGCGCCCGTCGATCGGTGCCGCGACGTGCGTCCAGAACGGCGTGCCGTCGTAGGCCACGTCCGCCGAGACCGTCCACCCCATGAGGTAGCCGACGAGCGGGCCGAGCGTGAGCATGACCCAGCTGTCGCCCGCGCTGAACCACAGGATCACCGGCAGCAGCGGGACGATCACCACGCCCGCGGCGTAGCGCGCGTCGCGCAGCCAGTAGGTCAGGCACCGCGCGGCGACGGCGCCCGTCGGGGTCGCCGGGACGCGGCCGAAGAAGCCGAGGCCGTGCGTGCGGCTGCGCGTCCGGCCCTCCTGCGGGCCGCGGACGAGGGCGGCGTCGAGCCCGCGCGACCAGGCGACCAGCAGCACCGCGAGGGTCGCCCCGGCGATGCCGAGCTTCGCGAGCCCCGCCGCCCAGTCGCCCTCGGCCGCGTCCGCCGTCAGCGCCCACGGGGCCCCGAACGGCGTCCAGCCCAGGACCCGGACCACGTCGGGCCAGATGTCCTCGCTGCCCGAGAGCCGCTCCTCGAGCACGCTCCCGATGGGACCGATCAGCATGAACGGCAGGAACGCCGCGACGGCAGCGACCTCCCGGAACCGGCGCCGGGTCACGAGCGGCGCGAGCACCGTGGTCGTGGTGCGCGAGCCGACCACGCACAGCGCGAGCCCGAGCAGCGCCCCGACGACCGCCGGCCCGAGCGCCTGCGGCTGACGCCACCAGGTCGGCACCGTGCCGAGCGTGACGAGCGTCGTCGCGAGCCCCGGGACCCCCACGAGGCCGACGGCGCTCAGCCCGGCGAGCATCGTGCGCCGCGGGAGCGGGAGCGTCGCGAACCGTGCCGGGTCGACGGTCGAGTCGACGCCGAACGCCACGAGCGGCACGACCCACCACCCGAAGACGAGCAGGCTGCCGCCGAGCACGAGCGCGAGGCGGATCGTCTCGACGTCCTGGGTGCTCAGCGCGGCGAGGCCCACGAGCACCGCGGCCACGATGCCGAGCCCGTACAGCAGCCCGAGCACGAGCCCGACGACCTGCCACGCGCTGCGCCGCAGCCCGTTGCGCAGCAGGGTCAGCTTGAGGCGGACGAGGTGCGCAACCACGCGAGCCCCTCTCCCGTCGAGCGACCGCCGACGAGCTCGACGAACCGGTCCTCGAGGCTCGAGCCCGCGCGCACGTCGTCGATCGTCCCGGCCGCGAGGACCTGGCCGCCGGCGATGATCGCGACGTGGTCGCACATGCGCTGCACGAGGTCCATGACGTGCGACGACACGACGACCGTGCCGCCCGAGGCCACGTACCCGGCGAGGATCTCGCGGATGTTCGCGGCGGAGACCGGGTCGACCGCCTCGAACGGCTCGTCGAGCACGAGCACGCGCGGGGCGTGCACGAGGGCGCACGCGAGCGCGACCTTCTTGGTCATCCCCGCGGAGTAGTCGACGACGAGCGTGTCGGCGTCCGCGGCGAGGTCCAGAGCCGTGAGCAGGTCCCCGACGCGCTGCGCGACGGTCTCGCGGTCCATCCCGCGCAGCAGGCCCGTGTAGGTGATGAGCTGCGCGCCGGAGAGCCGGTCGAACAGCTTGACGCCGTCGGGGAGCACCCCGAGGAGGCCCTTGCCGCGGACCGGGTCGGCCCACAGGTCGTGGCCCTGCACGAGGACCTGCCCGAAGTCGGGCCGCAGCAGCCCGGTGGCCATCGACAGCGTGGTCGTCTTGCCCGCGCCGTTGGGCCCGACGAGCCCGTAGAAGGACCCCGCCGGGACCCGGAGGTCGACGCCGGCGACGGCGATCTTCTCGCCGAAGCGCTTCCAGAGCCCGCGCACCTCGAGGGCGGCCGGACGGTCGGGCACGGGCGCGACGCCGGGGGCCGGTGCGGCGTGGGCCGCGGCTGCCGGGGCGTCGGAGGGTGTGTCGTCGGGCACGGGCGGCATCGCGTCAGGATAGACCGGCCGTCTGACGTGCGGGGACGTTCGCAGCGAGGTCCGGACGGACACGGCGCGGGTCGTGGCCGGCGTGTCGGTGCGCTCTGGCAGGGTGACGGCCATGGACCTCCTGCTCCCGCTCGCCGCGCTCCTCGTCGGGTGCCTCGTGGGCTGGCTCGCCTCGGCCGCGCGCTCCGCCGGGCGCCTGCGCGCCGCCGAGGTCGACGCGGTGCGCGCCCGCGCCCGGCTCGAGGCCGAGGCCGCCGCGCACGCCGAGCGGCTCGAGGCCCTCGCGGCGGACCAGGCCCGCCAGGCCGAGCAGTTCCGCGCGCTCGCGGCCGACGCGCTCGCCGACAACAACGAGCACTTCCTGGCGCTCGCCGACCAGCGCCTCGCCGCGAGCCACCAGACGCAGGCGGGCGAGCTCGCGCAGCGCGAGCAGGCCGTCCGGGCGCTCGTCGAGCCGCTGAGCCGCACGCTCGACGCCGTGCGCTCCGAGCTGACGACCGCCGAGCGGGCGCGTGTCGAGGGGCACGCGTCGCTGCGCGAGCAGGTCCGGGCGATGCGCGAGCAGTCGGAGCTGCTGCGCACCGAGACCGCCCAGCTCGTGACCGCACTGCGCTCGTCGCAGGTGCGCGGGCGCTGGGGCGAGATCCAGCTGCGCCGGGTCGTCGAGTCGGCCGGCATGCTCGCGCACGTCGACTTCGTCGAGCAGGCGCAGGTGCGCACGGACGACGGGCTCCTGCGCCCCGACATGGTCGTGCGGCTCGCGGGCGGCAAGCAGGTCGTCGTGGACGCCAAGGTCGCGTTCCTCGGCTTCCTCGACGCCTCGACGACGACCGACGAGGCCGTGCGCGCCGACCGGCTCGCGGCGCACGCGCGCCACCTGCGCGCCCACGTCGACGACCTCGCCGCGAAGCGGTACTGGGACCAGTTCGCCCCCGCGCCCGAGTTCGTCGTGATGTTCGTGCCCGCCGAGTCGTTCCTGCACGCGGCGCTCGACGAGGACCCGACGATCGTCGAGCACGCGTTCGAGCGCAACGTCGTGATCGCGACCCCGATGACGCTGCTCGCGCTCCTGCGGACGGTCGCGTACGCCTGGCGGCAGGACGCGCTCGCGTCCAACGCGCAGGCCGTGCTGAGCCTCGGCAAGGAGCTGCACGGCCGGCTCGCGACGCTCGGCTCGCACCTCGCCCGGCTCGGCCGCTCGATCGACGCCGCGGCCGGCGCGTACAACCAGACGGTCTCCTCGCTCGAGACCCGCGTCCTGGTGAGCGCACGACGGTTCTCCGACCTGCACGTCGTCGACGGTGACCTCGAGACCCCGCCGGCGTCGAACCCCCGCCTGTCGGCCGTCAGCGCCCCGGAGCTCGTGGCGTTCGCGAGCGAGCACGCCGTGGCGCTCGACGACCTGAGCGGGGGCGGCCACGCGGCGTCCAACGCGTGAGCACCGCGGCGCCTGGGTGCGATCCACCGAGAACATGTCAGGATGACCGAAATGACGGATCATGACACCGCGGACCACGACACCGCGGACAACGACACCGCGGACCAGGACACCCCGGTCGGCGAGGACGCCCCGGTCGGCCCGGGCAGCGCGCGGGCCGGCGTCGTCAGCATCTTCCTGACCACCGTGCAGCCGGAGCGGCTCGACGAGTACCGCCTGCTGCCGCTCGACGCCGACGGGGACCGCAGCCCGTTCCGGCTCGAGGTCGACGCGGGGCTCGTCTCCGTGGACCCCGAGCTGCTCGAGGTGGACGCGTTCGTCGAACCCGCTGACGACCCGGTCGCCGAGCTCACCGGGTACTCCGCCGGTGCCTCGTTCGCGGACGCGGCGGCGGTCGACCTCGCGCGGCTGCGTACCGACGATCACACCGGGCTGGTGCTCGTCTACGACCACGACGCCCGCCGGGGTGCGGGCACGCCCGAGGGGTCGGCGCTGACCCTCGTCGGGGTCTACGCGTACGACTGGCGCCTCTGACCCGACGCGACCCCGTTCGAGGTGTCCCCCCAACCGGCGCCGCCGGACGTCAGAGCGGCTGGACGCTGAGCTCCCGCCGGGCGCCCCGGCCCGGGTTGCCACCGCTCTTCTTGAGCGTCGTCCGCAGCTCCTTGGGCAGCGAGAACATGAGGTCCTCGGTCGCCGTCCGGACCTCCTCGACCTCGCCGAAGCCGTGCGCCGCGAGCGCGTCGAGCACGTCGCGGACGAGGATCTCCGGGACCGACGCCCCCGAGGTCACGCCGACGGTCGTGACGCCCTCGAGCCACGCGGGGTCGATCTCCGCGGCCTTGTCGATCCGGTAGGACGAGCGGGCTCCCGCATCGAGCGCGACCTCGACGAGGCGCACCGAGTTCGACGAGTTCGCCGAGCCGACCGTGAGCACGAGGTCGCACTCCGGGGCGAGCTTCTTGACCGCGACCTGGCGGTTCTGCGTCGCGTAGCAGATGTCGTCGCTCGGCGGGTCCTGCAGCGTCGGGAAGCGCTCGCGCAGGCGGCGGACCGTCTCCATCGTCTCGTCGACCGACAGCGTGGTCTGCGAGATCCACACGACCTTGTCGGGGTCGCGCACCGTCACCGAGCCCACGTCGTCGGGCGAGTTGACGACCTGGATGTGGTCCGGGGCCTCGCCGTACGTGCCCTCGACCTCCTCGTGGCCGTCGTGGCCGATGAGCAGGATGTCGTAGTCGTCCGACGCGAAGCGCACGGCCTCCTTGTGGACCTTCGTCACGAGCGGGCACGTGGCGTCGATCGTCTCGAGCGAGCGCGCGGCGGCCGCCGCGTGCACGGCCGGGGAGACCCCGTGCGCCGAGAAGACGACGCGCGCACCGACCGGGACCTCGTCGGTCTCGTCGACGAAGATCGCGCCGCGCGCGGCGAGCGTCTCGACGACGTGCTTGTTGTGGACGATCTCCTTGCGGACGTACACCGGGGCGCCGTAGTGGTCGAGCGCCTTCTCGACGGCGACGACCGCGCGGTCCACGCCGGCGCAGTACCCGCGGGGCGCGGCGAGCAGGACCCGCTTGCGCGCGGGGGTCGCGGTATCGAGGTTCACGTCCTCAGTCTAGGCAACGGGTCGGGCGCGCGGACCGGCGCCGGTGCGTGGGGTGGGTCACCCCTCGGGCGGGAATGCGCAGGTCCTGCGGGGACGGTGTGTGGGGACGGCCCGCGGCGGTCCTCGACGGGCGCGAGGAGCGCGGCGCCGGGCACCTCAGGGCCTTGGGCCGTGACAGCGGGTGTGTCCGCGGGTCGTGGCAGGGTGTGCGCGTGAGGTCGACGGGTGAGGCGCAGGACAGCGGACGCACGGGCGGAGCCGGGCCCTCGGGCGGTGCGGTGCCGGTGTCCGGACCCGCGGCGGCGCGCCTGCCCGGGGCCGGCTCGGCGCCCGCAGCGCCTGCTCCCGTGGACCCGACGGACGCCGCCGCGCCGCGCCGCATGCCCCTGCGGGCGCTCGACACCACGGCGGAGCGCCCGTGGCCGGTCCGCCTGCTCTCCTCGAAGATCGCCGAGTACGTCGCGCGCATGGCTCCGGTGTGGATCGAGGGGCAGGTCGTCCAGCTCAACCGGCGCCCGGGCGCCGGGGTCGCGTTCCTCACGCTCCGCGACACGGACGTCGACATGTCGCTGCCCGTCTCGCTCAAGGTCGGGGTGCTCGCCGCGTCCGGGGCTGCCGTCGAGGAGGGCGCGCGCGTCGTCGTGCACGCCAAGCCGGAGTTCTGGACCAAGCGCGGGTCGCTGCAGATGCAGGCCGACGCGGTGCGAGCCGTCGGGGTCGGCGAGCTGCTCGCCCGGATCGAGCACCTCAAGGGCGTCCTCGCCGCCGAGGGGCTGTTCGACGCCCGCCGGAAGGTGCCGCTGCCGTTCCTCCCGCGCGTCGTCGGCCTCGTGTGCGGGCGGGAGTCGAAGGCGGAGCACGACGTCGTCGTCAACGCCCGGGCGCGGTGGCCCCAGGTCGAGTTCGAGATCCGGGAGGTCGCGGTGCAGGGCGTCGGCGCGGTCGCCCAGGTGAGCGCGGCGATCGCCGAGCTCGACGCGGACCCGCGGGTCGAGGTCATCGTGGTCGCGCGCGGCGGCGGCGCCGTCGAGGACCTGCTGCCGTTCAGCAACGAGGCGCTCGTGCGCGCGGCCGCCGCGTGCCGCACGCCGCTCGTCAGCGCGATCGGCCACGAGACCGACTGCCCGCTGCTCGACCTCGTCGCGGACTACCGCGCGTCGACTCCGACCGACGCCGCGAAGCACGTCGTGCCCGACGTCGGCGAGGAGCGGGCGCGCCTCACGCAGGCCCGCAGCCGCATGCGGGGCGCGCTCGTGCACCGCGTCACGCGCGAGCAGTCGGGGCTCGACTCGCTGCGCAGCCGCCCGGTGCTCGCGACGCCCGAGCGGCTCGTCGAGTCCCGCGAGCAGGACGTGCACCGGCTGCGCGACGGTGCGCGGCGCGCGCTCGAGCAGGCGCTCGTGCGCGCGGGGGCCGACACCGCCCGGCTCGCCGCCCAGGTCCGGGCGCTGTCGCCGGCCGCGACGCTCGCCCGCGGCTACGCGGTGGTCCAGCGGGCCGACGGGGCGGTCGTCCGCGACCCGCAGGACGTCACGGCGGGCGACGACCTGCGCGTCCGGGTCGCGCACGGCGAGATCCACGCGGCGGTCACGAGCGGCGGCTGAGGGCACGGGCCGCCCACGACCGGGTCCCCGCCACCTCGGTCCGGGCACCTCGGTGATCGTTCGTCGTGACCGCACGCGCGCGAGGTGGGCGGGTGCTGGTTGACTTGACCTCGTGCCGAAGACGACCGAGCCCGCGCCCACACCCGCTGCACCCCTCGACGACGCGCACGACCTGAGCTACGAGCAGGCGCGCGACGAGCTCGTCGCCGTCGTCGCCCGGCTCGAGGCCGGCGGGGCGACGCTCGAGGAGTCCCTCGTGCTCTGGGAGCGGGGTGAGGTCCTCGCCGCACGCTGCCAGGAGTGGCTCGACGGCGCGCGCGAGCGGCTCGCCTCGGCGCGGGGCGACGAGCCCGGGCGTGATCCCGAGGCGTCCGACGCCACGGCGTCCGCGGGCGGTGCGCGGTGAACGCCGCGAACGAGCGCGCGCTCGTCGTCGGCGAGGCCCTCGTCGACATCGTCCGGCGCACCGACGGCTCGGTCAGCGAGCACCCGGGCGGCAGCCCGGCGAACGTGGCGCTCGGGCTCGCGCGGCTCGGCCGCACCGCCGAGCTGCTGACGTGGCTCGGCGACGACCCGCACGGCGACCTCGTGCGCGCGCACCTGGAGCAGGACGGCGTTCACGTGCTGCGCGGGGACCGGGTCGCACCGGCGACGTCCACGGCGGCGGCGACGCTCGACACCGAGGGCGGCGCGACCTACGACTTCGAGCTCGAGTGGGACCTGCCGGCGACGTGGGACTCCTCCGACGGCGCCCCGGTCGTGGTGCACACCGGGTCGATCGCCGCGGTGCTGCCCCCGGGCGGCGAGGCCGTCGCCCGCCTCCTCGCGGAGCACCGCGCGACGTCGACCGTCACGTACGACCCGAACCTGCGCCCCGCGCTCATGGCCGCGCCCGCGGTCACCCTGCCGCTCGTCGAGGCGCTCGTCGCGCAGGCCGACGTGGTCAAGGTCAGCGACGAGGACCTCGCCTGGCTCATGCCGGGCGTCGCGCCCGCGGAGATCGCCGAGGACTGGGTCCGCCGCGGGCCGGCCGTCGTGGTCGTGACGCACGGCGGCGAGGGCGCGTTCGCGTGCACCGCGTCCGGCGACCGCCTCGCGATCGCCGCCGAGAGCGTCGAGGTCGCCGACACGGTCGGTGCGGGCGACTCGTTCATGTCCGGGCTCATCGACGGCCTCTGGTCCGCCGGGCTGCTCGGTGCGGACCGCCGCGAGGCGCTGCGCTCGATCGACGCGGCGACGCTCGAGCAGGTGCTCGTGCGGTGCGTGCGGATCGCGGCCATCACGGTCTCGCGCCCGGGCGCGAACCCCCCGACCTCCGCGGAGCTCGGCGAGGGCTGACGCGCGGTCGCCGCGGTCGCCTGGCACGTACGCGCACCCGGCCCCGGTGGGCCACCTCGACGCGGACGGCGTGCCGGGCGCGCAGGGCCGGACGTCAGTCCTGCGCGTCGAGCTCGTCGAGGGTGAGCAGCACGAGCGAGGCGGTCCAGGCGAGCGGCGCGAGGTCGGCGGGCCGCCCGTCCCACAGCACCTTCTCGGGCAGCGACCCGGCGTCGGTGCGGTGCGCGTCGAGCCAGTCGAGCCGGCTGCGGGCCTCGTCGACCCGGCCGGAGCCGGCGGCCGTCAGCGCGAACAGCGCGGTCTGCGGGGTCCACGAGATGCCGTCGGCCTTCCAGCCGGCCCCGGGGGCGAGCCCGCCCGCGGGCCGCGCCATGCCGTCCGCGGCCTCGAGCCACGCCGCGGTGACGTCGGGCGAGCCCGACGCGAAGGGCGGCATGAGGAAGGCGACCGCAGCGTCCCGCACGTCGCCACCGTCGTGCCGCGGGTACCCGAGCGGGGCGAACCGGGTCGCGACTGCGCGCTCGAGCATCGCCTCGACCGACGTGGCGCGCGCCTCGAACGCCGTCGACCACGCGGGTCCGGCATCCGGAGGAGTCCCGGCGCGCGGCGCGGTCGCGGCGCCCGGCGAAGTCGCGGCACCCGGAGCGGTCGCGGTGTCCAGCGCGGTCGCGGTGTCCAGCCCGGTCGCGGCGCCCGGCGCGGTCGGGGTCGCACGGGCACTGACCGACTGCGCGAGCTCCTGCGCGGCTCGCGCCCCGAGGAGCATCGGCGCGACGACGCCAAGCGTCGTGCGGGTCTCGCGGACCTCCCAGTAGTCCGGCGACGGTCGCGGCATCCCGGTGACCGGGTCGATCGCGCCCTCGATCGCGGCGAGCGCGCTGGTCAGGCTGGGGGCGAGGGAGTCGAGCGTCGAGGCGCGCGTCTCGTCGTCGGCCGCCGCGTACCACTCGGCGGCGGCCCACAGGTACCACGCACCGCCGTCGAGCTGCGTGCCGCGGTCGTCGGGCACGCCGCTCTCGTCGGGCAGGTACCGGGCCTGGAACGTGCCGTCGGCCTCCTGGACGCGCGCGAGGTGGCCCAGGATCCGGGCGGCGTCGTCGGCGTGCCCCGTGCGGGCGAGCGCGACGGCGACGAAGCTCGCGTCCCGCGGCCAGGAGTAGAGCCACGCGGCGGTCGGCCCGGCGAGGACCGCGCCGTTGTCGAGCGTGAGCGTGTCGAGGTCGAGCAGCGCCTGCCGCGCCATGTCCGCGTACCGCTCGGGCCCGGGCACCGTGCCCGCGGCGAGCCAGTCGCGCTGGGTCTCCGCGAGCGCCTCGAGCTCCGCGTGCCGCTCGGTGGCCGCACGTGCGTCCTCGTCGGCGGCGCTCACGACGGCGGCGGTCACGTTGCTGCCCTCGAACCGGGCGACCTCCTCGTCGGGGCCGACCGCCACGACCACGTCGTCGACCGAGAGCAGCGCGGCCTGGGTGCGCAGCGCGGGCTCCGCGTAGGGGCGCGGCCCACCGACCGACGACGAGGCGAGGAGCAGCGTCGCAGCCGCGACCACGGCGGGCACGGCGGCACGTCGGAGTCGTCGGCCTGGCACCCGGGAACTCTAGTACGGCCGGAGCTCGGCACCCTGGGCCGCCCAGGGCGACAGCCCCGGGTGACCGCTCTGCGAGCCGACCGCGCGGGTCGTCCGACGACCTGCCAGCATGTGCCTCGTGACCCCCACCACCACCCCCGCAGAGGCCTGGAAGCGGCTCCAGGAGGGCAACGAGCGCTTCGTCCGCGGCGAGATGCTGCACCCGTCGCAGGGCGTCGACCGGCGCAGCGAGCTGAGCGTCGCGCAGGCGCCCTTCGCGGTCGTCTTCGGCTGCTCCGACAGCCGGGTCGCCGCCGAGATCATCTTCGACCAGGGGCTCGGCGACGTGTTCGTCGTCCGGACCGCGGGCCACGTGCTCGACACGACCGTGATCGGGTCGATCGAGTACGGCGTGAACGTGCTCGGCGCGTCGCTGGTGCTCGTCCTCGGGCACGACAGCTGCGGTGCGGTCGCGGCGGCGACGACGGCGCTCACGACCGGCGAGCTGCCCGACGGGTTCGTGCGCGCGATCGTCGACCGCGTGATCCCGAGCATCGTGAACATCGCGAGCGGCCCGGACGGGCGCACGTTCGCGTCGCTGTCGGCGGCCGAGCTGGGGCACGAGCACGTGCGGCACACCGTGCAGATGCTGCAGGGCTACTCGAAGTCGCTCGCCGAGGCGGTCGCGGAGGGCCGCTGCGCGATCCTGGGCGTCGAGTACACGCTCGCCGACGGCCGCGCGCAGGTCACGGAGTCGGTCGGGCCCGCCGGGGTCTGACGCGCGACGCGGCACCGCCCGCTCCGCGGGCGCGCAGCGGCGGGCGCGCAGCGGCGGGCCCGCAGCGGTGCGCTCGCCGGTCCCGCCGTCGACGAGGTCCACGGCGCGAGAATGCGTTCGCCCCACCCGCGGGGGGATGCCAGGGTCGACGCGTGCCCCGACTCCCCCAGCGCCCCGGACCCGGCACCTTCGCGTCGTTGCAGGTCCCCGCGTACCGCGCGTGGTTCGCGAGCCAGGTCCTGTCGGCGTCGGGCCTCATCACGCAGTCGGTCGGGACGGCGTGGCTCGTGCTCGAGCTCACCGGGCGCGCGGTCGACCTCGCGCTGCTCTCCGCCGCGACGCTCCTGCCCGTGCTGCTCGGGGGCGCCTGGACGGGCGGGCTCGCGGACCGCGTCGACCGGCGGCGCCTGCTCGTGGTCACCCAGTCGGCCTTCGTCGCGCTCGCGCTGGTCCTGACGGCGCTGAGCGCGTCGGGCTCCGCGCAGCTGTAGTCGTTGCTGCTCGTGAACGCGCTGAGCGGAGCGGTGAACGCGATCGACGCCCCGACGCGTCAGGTGTACGTCATGGACCTCGTCGGGCGGGACCGGCTCGCGAGCGCCGTGAGCCTGTACGAGGTGATCCTCAACACCTCGCGCGTCGTCGGGCCGGCGGTGGGCGGGCTGCTGCTCACGCTCTCGGGCCCCACCGCGTGCTTCGCGGCCAACGCGGTCTCGTACGTCGCCCCGCTGCTCGTCCTGTGGCGCTACCGGCCGGCGTCGAGCGGCCCGGCTCCCGGCTCCGCACCCCGTGCTCGCGGCGCCGCCCGCGCGGGCCTGCGCTACGTGTGGTCGACGCCGGTGCTGCGCGCGTGCGTGCTCGTGGCCGCCGCGAGCGGCGTGCTGTTCAACGCCTCGCTGCTGTTCCCGCTGCTCGCGACGCGCGCGCTCGGGATGGACGGTGCCGGGTACGGGGCGCTGCTCGCGAGCTTCGGGCTCGGCGCGCTGCCGGGCGCACTGGTCGCCGCACGGCTCGGGCAGCCGACCGGCGCGGGCGTCCGGGTTCTCGCGCTCGGGACCGGGGTCGCGATGGCGCTGACCGGGCTGTCCCCGACCGCCGGGGTCGCGTTCGCCGCGATGGCCGTCACCGGCTTCGTGTCGATCTGGTGCATCACCGCCGCGAACACGCTCGTGCAGCTGCGCGCGGCCCCCGGGCTGCGGGGCCGGACGCTCGGGGTGTGGACCATGGCGCTGCCGGGCCTCAGCCCGGTGACGGGGCTCGCGGTCGCCACGCTCGCCGACCACGCCGGGCCCCGGGTCGGTTTCGCGGCGGGCGGCGCGGGGATCGCCCTCGCGGCGCTCGTCGGGTGGCGCGCGCTCGGCCGGGACCGCGCACCCGAGCCCGCGTCCGAGCCCGAGCCCGACCCCGCGTCCGAGCCCGACGCCGTGGCGCAGGCCACGCCGGTGACCCGCTGACGCTCCCCGGGGCCCGGTGAGAGGATGCGGGGCATGAGCAGCGACGTCGCTTCCGGGTCCGGTTTCCGCATCGAGCACGACACGATGGGTGAGGTGCGCGTCCCGGCGGACGCGCTGTACCGCGCGCAGACGCAGCGCGCGGTCGAGAACTTCCCCATCTCGGGGACGCGGCTCGAGCGCAGCCACATCGAGGCGCTCGCGCGCATCAAGAAGGCCGCGGCGCGCGCGAACGCCGAGCTCGGGGTGCTCGAGCAGGACGTCGCGGACGCGATCGTCGCGGCCGCCGACGCGGTGGCCTCCGGCGCGCACGACGCCCACTTCCCCGTCGACGTCTTCCAGACCGGGTCCGGCACGTCGTCGAACATGAACACCAACGAGGTCGTCGCGACGCTCGCGAGCACGCGGCTCGGTCGCCCGGTGCACCCCAACGACCACGTCAACGCGTCCCAGTCGTCGAACGACGTGTTCCCCACGTCGGTGCACGTCGCCGCGACCGCGGGCGTCGTCGGCACGCTCGTCCCGGCGCTCGCGCACCTCGCCGAGGCGCTCGAGGCCAAGGCCACGCAGTTCGCGGGCGTCGTGAAGTCGGGGCGCACGCACCTCATGGACGCGACACCGGTCACGCTCGGGCAGGAGTTCGGCGGGTACGCCGCCGCGGTCCGCTACGGCATCGAGCGCCTCGAGGCGGCGCTCCCCCGGGCGGCCGAGGTCCCGCTCGGCGGCACCGCGGTCGGCACCGGCATCAACACCCCGGCCGGGTTCCCGCAGCGGGTCATCGCGCTGCTCGTCGAGGACACGGGGCTGCCGCTGACGGAGGCGCGCGACCACTTCGAGGCGCAGAGCGCGCGCGACGGGCTCGTCGAGCTCTCGGGCGCCCTGCGCACGATCGCGGTGAGCCTGACGAAGATCTGCAACGACCTGCGCTGGATGGGGTCGGGCCCCAACACGGGCCTCGGCGAGATCGCGATCCCCGACCTGCAGCCCGGGTCGTCGATCATGCCCGGCAAGGTCAACCCGGTGATCCCCGAGGCGGTGCTCATGGTCGCGGCCCGGGTCATCGGGAACGACGCGACCGTCGCGTGGGCCGGCGCGAGCGGTGCGTTCGAGCTCAACGTGCAGATCCCCGTGATCGCGCTCGGAGTGCTCGAGTCGATCCGGCTGCTCGCGAACGCCTCGACGGTGCTCGCGGACCGCACGGTCGCCGGCATCGAGGCCAACGAGGAGCGCGCCCGCGCCTTCGCGGAGTCGTCGCCGTCGATCGTGACGCCGCTCAACCGGGTCATCGGCTACGAGGCGGCCGCGAAGATCGCGAAGCACTCCGTGAAGAAGGGGCTGACGGTCCGCGAGGCGGTCGTCGACCTCGGCTACGTCGAGCGCGGCGAGGTCACCGAGGAGCAGCTCGACCAGGCCCTCGACGTGCTGAGCATGACCCGGCCGCCGCAGGCCTGACGCGCGCCGCGGGTCGCCGCACCCGACGCCCGGTCCGGCGCGCACGTGCGTGCCGGACCGGGCGTCGCGCCGTCCGGGGCGGGCCCGGGCCCGGAGGCGGTCGGGAGGGCGCCGGGACCCGTGCCGGATCCCGTCGGCGGCTCGCGCCGACCACCCGCACGGGGGCCTCCGCAGACCGTTCGCGAAAAGGTTGAGTCCCGCTCGTCACGGTTCCGTCGCGATCTGAGTACGCAGGTCACGGGGCCGTAACGATCATCACACCATTGCGTGCAACCGCTCCCACCGCCGCGTCCCGCCCCACTACGTTCGACGAGCCGCGCAGCACCGTGCGGGGCGCAGGACGGGCGACGACGAGGTCGAGGGGGAACTGTGGGCTGGACGATGCGGCTGCTCGCGCACCGGGCGCTGACGCAGGCGTCGCTGCTCGTGACGGTGCTCGCCGTCGCCGTGCTGGGCTCCGGCCTGCTGGGGACGTTCGGGCTGCTCCTCACCGAGAGCGAGGCGCGTTCGCTGCAGACGGCGCTCGGCCGCGAGCCCCTGACGGCGACCGACATCGACGTCGAGGTGACGCCCGGCGCGAAGGCCCCCCTCTGGTCGATCGGGGCAGCCGAGGACGTGCTCGCGACCGTCACCGAGGGCGTCCCGACCACGTACGACCGGTGGATCAGCTCCGTCCCGTACCGGATCCCCGCCGGGGACCTGAACCCCGCGCCGCTCGCCTACGTCGCCGCGCAGCCGGCCCTGGACGACCGCGCCACGCTCGTCGAGGGCCGGTGGCCCGCAGCGGCGGCCGACGGGGACGGCCGCATCGAGATCGCGGTGCCCGTGACCGCTGCGGAGGCCTTCGGGTGGAGCGCCGGCAGCGCCTTCCCGCTCACGAGCTCGTCGTCGCGGAGCTCCGTCGACGCCGTCGTCGTCGGTGTGTTCGAGCGCACCGGTGCGCTCGCGCTGTGGGAACGCGACCTGCTCGACGGCGCGCTCGTCGACCGCAACTTCCCGGTCCCGGGGTCCTTCGGCTTCGTGAAGACGACGGCCTACGGCCCGTTCGTCGCGCTGCCCGAGGTCCTGACCGATCAGGTCGTCGAGACGCAGTCCGCACGCGTGGTAGCCCACCCTCGGCTCGAGGGGGCGACGCCCGCGACGCTCGCCGAGCTCCCGCAGCGAGTCGAGGACGCACGGCCCGCCCTCATCGCCGCGCTGTCCGACGTCGCGCTCGGCGGCTACGTCCTGACCGAGCTCGCGACGACCGTCGAGGGCGCGCGCACGCAGCTCGCGGTGACGCGCGTGGGTCTCGCGGTGCTCGGCATCATGCTCGCGGTGCTGGCCGTGACCGTGCTGCTCATCGCCGCCCGCCTGCTCGCCGAGCGCCGCGTCGCCGAGCGCACGCTGCTCACGTCCCGCGGCGCGTCGACGCGGCAGCTCGTGCGCTTCGCCGGGATCGAGGCGCTCGCCATCGCAGCACTCACGTCGGTGCTCGCCCCGTTCGTCGCACGGGCGCTGTACGGCGCCGTCGTCGCCCAGCCCGTGCTCGCCGCCGCCGGCCTGGACCACGACCCGGGGCTGCCGCTGCAGCTGCTCGTCACGTGCGCGTCGGCCGCCGTCCTGTTCGCCGCCGTGCTGCTCGCCCCGCTCCTGCGTCGGTCGACGAGCGCCGTCGACGACGAGCAGCAGCTCGTCCGTCAGGAGGGCCGCGGCTCGTTCGCCCGCTCGGGCCTCGACCTCGCGCTCGTCGCGCTCGCCGGCGTCGCGTTCTGGCAGCTGCGCGTGTACCGGTCCCCGGTCGTCGAGGGCGGCGGGATCGACCCCGTCCTCGTCGCCGGACCGGCGCTGTTCCTGCTCGCCGGCGGCGCGCTCACGCTCCGCGTGGCCCCGCTCGTGGCGCGCGGCGTCGAGCGGCTCGCCCGGCGCAGCCGCTCGCTCGTCCTCCCGCTCGCCGCGTGGGAGGTCTCCCGCCGGCCGGCACGCGCGTCGGGCGCCGTGCTGCTGCTCACGCTCGCGGTCGCCGTGAGCTCGTTCTCGCAGTCGTTCCTCGCGACGTGGCGGGTGTCGCAGGCCGACCAGGCCGAGCTGAGGGTCGGCACCGACGTGCGCGTCGACGGGCTCGCCGGGACGCCGTTCGACCAGTCCGTGACCATCGGCGCGCTGCCCGGCGCGACGGTGGTCAGCCCGGTGACGTCCCGGTCCGTGCGGATCGGGCGGCCGGTGACGGACAGCCAGCTCCCGTCGACCAACAAGAGCATCGACCTGCTCGCGGTCGACACCGTGGACGGGCCCGCGGTGCTGCGCGGGCGGTCGACGCACCCCGAGGGCTGGGTCGGCGAGGTCGAGCGGCTCGCACCCGAGGATCCGGTCCGCGGGCCGGCGCTGCCCGGCACGCCCGAGCAGGTCGAGCTCACGCTCGCCGCGTCCGTGACGCCCGCGCTCACCGGCACGCAGGTGCTCGTCACCGTGACGCTGCAGGACGCGCACGGCGCTCGCATGTCCTTCGAGCTCGACCCGATGCCGGCCGACGGCACCCCCGTGCAGCAGACCGTGGCCGTCGCGGCGGCCGGCGCTCGCCTCGCGACCCCGCTGAGCGTCGTCGCCCTCGTCGGCCAGGTCTACCTGCCCGCGGACGCCGTCGTCGCGCTCGGCGACGCCCTGCCCGTCGCCCCACCCAACGGCTCCTCGCCGCTGATCTTCTGGGACCTCGACGTCACGGACCTGCGCGCGCGCACCGGCGGCACCGCCTCGGAGCCGGTCGCGTTCGTCGCGGACGAGTGGTCCGGGCGGTCGCTGCCCAACTCCTGGGGCATCGTGACGCCGGTCGACCTCACCGCGGGGGACGCCGGTGCGCTGAGCGCGAGGGGCACCCTGCCGCTCGACGACATGATCGAGGGCGGGCGCGGCTTCTCGGTCACCGCGTTCGAGGCCCCCGAGTACATCCCGGTGATCGCGTCCGACGCGATGCTCGACCTCCTGGAGTCCGAGGTCGGCAACGAGGCGCTGCTCGCGTTCGGAGCCGTCACCGTGCCGGTGCGGCTGGTCGCGGGGGTCCCCCACGTGCCCGGGAGCCCGACGCGCCCGGCGGCGCTCGCGGACCACGACACCCTGTGGCGCGCGCTCGCCGGCATCGGGCTGACGGACCCGATGATCGACGAGTGGTGGGCGGCGGTGCCCGACGACGGCCTCGCCCCGGCCCTCGCGGACGTCCGCGGCCGCGACGACGGGACGATCGAGAGCCGCGTCGAGGTCCGCGACCTGCTCACCGACGGCCCGCTGCGGGTCGGCATGCAGGCCGCGCTGTGGATCGTGACGATCGCCGCGGTCGCGCTCGCGATCGCCGGGTTCCTGATGAGCGCGACCGTCTCGGTGCGGCTGCGCCGGCTCGAGCTCGCGCGCCTGCAGGCGCTCGGGGCCTCGCGCGGCGCCCTCGTCCGGGCGGTGCTCGCCGAGCACGGGCTGCTCGCCGTCCTCGGCAGCGCCGCCGGGCTGCTGCTCGGCCTGCTGCTCGGTCACCTCGTGGCCCCGCTGCTCACGGTCGCCGCCGACGGCCGACGGCCGGTCCCCCCGGTCCTCGTGCAGTGGCCCTGGGCCGACGAGGCCGTGCTCCTCCTGTCCCTGCTCGCCGCCATCGCCATCACCGTCGGGGTGACCACCATGACCCTCCTGCGCCGCGCGTCCGCTGAGCTCCTCCGGCTCGGGGACGACCGATGAGGGCGCCCCGCGTGCTGCCCCTCGTCGCCGGCTCGCCGCTGCTCGCACGGCGTCGCGCGATCGCCGACCGCGGCCTCGTCGCGGTGTGCCTCGCGCTCGTCGCGGTGACCGCGTTCCTCGCGCTCGCCGGCCCCCGCTACCTCGTGGAGTCCGCCGACCGCGGCGTGCGCCAGGCCGTGACCGAGGCCGGCTCCCGTGGCGACGTGCTCGCGGAGATGCCGCCGGCGATGGGCACGGTACGGGAGGGGGTCCGTGACCCGCGCCTGGCCGACAAGCTCGAGTCCGCCGCGAACGACCTGCGCGCCGTGCTGCCCGACGAGCTGCGGGCGACGGTCCAGGAGCCCGTGCTGTCGTTCCAGAGCACGGACCTGAGCCTGGCCGCCCCGCCCGAGACCGGCCTGTGGGCGCTGCGCCTGGGCTGGGTGTGGAGCGAGCGCTCGGCCGGGGTCCGCTGGGTCGAGGGCGCCGAGCCCGGCGCCTCGCCGGACGTGCGCGCCGAGTACGCGGCCGAGCGCGAGGCTGCCGGCTACGACGCGCCCGTCGAGCTCCGCCCGCAGCGCGTCGAGGTCGGGGTCACGCGCGCCACGGCGGACGTCCTCGGTCTGTCCGTCGGGTCGGAGATCGGCCTCGCGGGCGCGGTGCGCGACGAGGCCGTGGCGGTCGTGACGGGCATCTTCCAGCCGGTCGACGCGGCCGAGGACACCTGGGCCGGCGCTCCGGAGCTCCTCGAACCCGTCGTCCGGCAGGCCAAGCGGGGCGACCACACGACGACGGGCCTCCTCCTCTCCCGCGAGTCGATCGCGGACGCCCGCTCGGCGCTGCCGGCCTCGGGCCACCGCACGATCGTCCGGCTCGCCGTCGACGTCCCGGCGCTCACCGCGGCCCGAGCGGGTGCGGTCGCGGACGACGTCGCCTCGATCACGGCGAACCCGGAGCAGCTGGTCCTCTCCGGTGGGCGCACCCTGGCCGTGTCGACCGGGCTGGACGAGGTGCTCGGCGAGTTCGCGACGCGGCTGCGCGGCGTGACCGCCCAGGCGTCGCTGCTCCTCGTCGGCATCGTCACCGTCGCGGGCCTGGCCCTCGTCCTCGCGGCGCGCCTGCTCGTCACCCGGCGCCGCACGCTGCTCGAGGCCGAGCGGGCCCGCGGCGCGTCGGTCGCGTCGGTGGCGCTGCGCCTCCTGCTCGAGTCGGTGCCGGTCACGCTCGTCGGCCTGGTCCTCGGCCTGGTGGCCGCGCTGCTGGCGACGCCCGGCCCGACGGCCGTGGTGTGGGGCCCTGCGATCGCCGTCGCGGTCGTGGCGGTCCTCGCCACCCCCGTCCTCGGGGCCGCGCTCGTGGCCCGCGCGTGGACCGGGCGCCAGCTGCCCGCGAACCGCCAGGACCGCGAGCGCGTCCTCGGCCGGCGGCGCGCGCAGCGCCGGACGGCCGAGGTCACGGTCGTGGTGCTCGCGGCCGGCGCGGCGTCGGCGGTGCGCGGCCGCGGGCTGCTGCAGACGCAGACGTCCGGCGTGGACCTCCTGCTCGCCGCGACCCCGGCGCTCCTCGCGGCGGGCGCGACGATCCTCGTCCTGCGGGCGTTCCCGGTCGTGCTCGGCGCGATCGGGCGGCTCGCGGCACGGCGCCGCGGGCTCGTGGGCGTCGTGGCGGCGGCTCGCGCGGCGCAGGCCGCCGGGCTCGGCGTCCCGCTGCTCTCGCTCACGGTCGCGCTCGCGCTGGTCGTGTTCGCGGGCCTCACGGCGGCGACCGTCGGCGTCGGGCAGGAGCGGGCGTCGATCGAGCAGGTCGGGGCGGACGTCCTCGTCGAGGGCGGGGTGACCCGCGAGCTCGCGGACGAGGTGCTGCGGCAGGACGGCGTGGACTCCGCCGCGCTCGGGACGACGATCGGCACGCGCCGGCTCAACGGCGACGGCGGTGAGGTCGTGACGCTCGTCCTCCTCGAGGCCGCGGCCTACGAGCGGGTCCGTGCGGCGGTCGACCCGCGGTACGGCGGCGAGCTGGCCGGGCTCGACGGGGCCGGGACCGACGGTCCGCGGGTGCTCGTCAGCCCGTCGCTGCGCGCCGAGACCGACGTCGCCGGGGCCCGGGTCTACGACGGCGAGCAGCGCGTGGTGCTCGACGTCGTGGGCGACACGACGATGACGTTCGGGCCGGAGCCGGTCGTCGTGGCGGACCTCGGCACCTACACCGCGGCGACCGAGGTCCCGCTCGCGGAGGACACGTTGTGGGTCTCCGGCCCGGGCGCTCCGGCCGCCGTCGAGCGCGCGATCGTCGAGGTCGAGGCCGTCGACCTCGACGTCACCGTGCGGGCCGACCGGCTCGCCTCGGAGCGGTCCTCCGCGCTCGTCCGCGCGCTGCAGCAGCTGCTGCTCCTCACGAGCCTCGTGCTCGCGATGTTCGCGGCGGTGACGCTCGTCCTGACCGTCGTCGCGACCGCCCCCGAGCGCGGGCGCACGCTCTCGGCGCTGCGGACCCTCGGGCTCGACGCACGCGGCGCGCGGCTCGTGACGCTCGGCGAGCTCAGTCCGCTCGTCGTCGCGGCGGTGCTCGCCGGCGCGCTCATCGGGGTGGCCGTGCCCGTCGTGCTCACGAGCGCGCTGGGCCTGCGCCGGGTCACCGGCGAGCTCGGCACGACCGAGCTCGTGGTCACGCCGCTGCCCTTCGCCCTCGCGGTCGGCGTCGCGGTGCTGGCGCTCCTCGTGAGCGTCGTCGCGGAGGCCGCCGTGCGCCGGCGCGACCGGCTCGGCGACGTGCTGCGGGTCGGTGACCGGTGAGCGGCGCTCGCGCCGGCCGGGCGCTCCCCCGTCACGGGCCGCCCCGCGGCCCGGCCCCCGCACCCGTCCCGCCCACCGTCCGAGGAGCAGCCCGGTGACCACGACGCAGACCCCGCAGCAGTCGCTCGCGACCCTCGAGGACCGGGCGCGCGCACGTCCCGGCGCGTACGGCGAGCACGCCCTCATCGCGTGCGACAACCTCGTGCGGATCTACCAGTCCGAGGGCATCGAGGTGCAGGCCCTGCAGGGCCTGGACCTGCTCGTCGACCCCGGCGAGGAGATCGCGATCGTCGGGGCGTCGGGCTCCGGGAAGTCGACGCTGCTGTCGGTGCTCTCGGGCCTGGACGTGCCGACGGCCGGGCGCGTGCGCGTCGGGCCGTGGGACCTCATGGGGATGTCGGCGCGCGAGCGGGTCGAGTACCGGCGCAGCATGGTCGGTTTCGTGTGGCAGCAGACGGGGCGCAACCTCGTGCCGTACCTGTCGGCGACCGAGAACGTGGCGCTCCCCCAGGCCCTCGCCGGCGTCCGGTCGGCAGCCCGGCACCGTCGCGCGGTCGAGCTCCTCGACGCGCTGGGCGTCGGCTACTGCGCCGACCGGCGCCCCGGCCAGCTCTCGGGCGGCGAGCAGCAGCGCGTCGCGATCGGGGTCGCGCTCGCGAACTCCCCGCAGGTGCTGTTCGCCGACGAGCCGACCGGCGAGCTCGACAGCGCGACCTCCGTCGAGGTCTTCGACACCCTGCGCGCGGCGAACCGCGAGCTCGGCGTCACGGTCGTGATCGTCACGCACGACTCGAGCGTGAGCGAGCACGTCCAGCGCACCGTGGAGATCCGCGACGGCCGGACGTCGTCGGAGGTGCTGCGCCGCACGCACACCGACGAGCACGGCACCGAGCAGGTCGTCGCCGAGGAGTACGCGGTGCTCGACCGCGCGGGACGCGTCCAGCTGCCGGCGGACTACCGCGAGGCGCTCGAGCTCTCGGGCCGCGTCCGGCTCGCCCTCGAGGCCCGCCACGTCGAGGTGTGGCCCGACCGGCCGCGCCCCGGCCGGCACAGCACGACCGGCGCCCCCGCCGGCCCCGGCACGCAGCAGCAGACCCGCGAGGAGGAGTCATGACCGGCACACCCGTCACGGGGACCGCCCCCTGGTCCGCCGTGGGCGGCGCCCCCGCCGCGGCCGCACCGATGGTCGTCGTCGAGCACGTGAGCCGCACCTACGGCTCGGGACCCGCCGCGGTGCACGCGACGCAGGACGTGTCGTTCACCGTGCAGCCCGGGGAGCTCGTCGCGCTCGTGGGCCGCTCCGGCTCGGGCAAGACGACGCTGCTCAACATCATCGGCGGTCTCGACCGGCCCGACGAGGGGCGCGTCGTGGTCGACGGGCGTGAGGTGTCGCGGCTGGACGAGCGCGGGCTCGTCGAGCTCCGGCGCGACGTCGTGTCGTTCGTGTTCCAGACGTTCGGCCTGGTCCCGGTGCTCTCGGCCGCCGAGAACGTGGGTGTCCCGCTGCGCCTGCACGCCGTCCCGACCGCGGTCCGGGAGGCGCGCGTGGAGCTGCTGCTCGACCTCGTCGGGCTCGGGGCCCACACCAAGCAGCGGCCGGGCGAGCTCTCGGGCGGTCAGCAGCAGCGCGTGGGTCTCGCGCGGGCGCTCGCGAACTCCCCGCGGCTGCTCATCGCCGACGAGCCGACCGGCCAGCTCGACACCGAGACGGGCCTCGCGATCATGGCGCTGCTGCGGGCGGTGGTGCAGGCCGAGGGCATGACGGCGATCGTCTCGACGCACGACCCGCTGATGATCCAGCTCGCGGACCGCGTCGTGCGGCTCGCCGACGGGCGGCTCGTCGAGGGCTGAGGGGGCGGGACGGCTGCGCGGTCGGGCGGGGCCGCCCACCCCGCCACGGCGAGCGGCCCGTCCACGCGCTGCCGCGGTCAGGCGAGCGTGAACTCGTCCACCCCGGCGGCGAGCTCGGACGCGACCCGCCCGAGCTCGCCGACGGCGTGCCGCACGTCCTCGGCGCTGTCGAACGAGCTCCCCGCGGCCTGGGCGACGTGCGAGGCGCTGTCCGCGATGTCGCGCGAGCTGCCCGCCGCGACGACGAGGTTGCGCTCGATCTCCGACGTCGTGACGGTCTGCTGCTCGACGACCGCGGACATCGACGCCTGGTGCTCGTCGACCGTCGTGATCGAGGCCGAGATGCGCTCCACGGCGGCCCGCACGTCGGCCGAGTCGCGTGCGACCGCGTCGAGCACGGGGCTGATCGTCTGGATGGCCGTGGACGTCTGGTCGGCGAGCTCCTTGACCTCGCCCGCGACGACGGCGAAGCCCTTGCCCGCGGTCCCGGCGCGGGCCGCCTCGATGGTCGCGTTGAGCGCGAGGAGGTGCGTCTGCCCGGCGATCGCGGTGACGGTGTCGAGCACCGCGGCGATCTGCGACGACGAGGACCCGAGGCGCTCGGCGTTCTCCGCGGCGGCGCGCGTCGCGGTCACCGCCGTCGCGGCCTCGGCCGACGCCGCGTGGACGCCGTGCGCGATCGACTCGATCGACGCCCGCATCTCCGTCATGGCCGCGGTCACCGCCTGCACCTCGGAGCTCACCACGACGGCGCTCTGCGCGGCCCCGTCCGCGCGCTCGACGGTCTGCCCGGCGGCCCCCTCGAGCGTGCCGCTCGACGCGTCGAGCCGGCCGGCGGTCACGCGCACCGCCTCGGCACCCGCCTGCATCCGCACGACCGCGCCGCGCATGCCGTCGATCGCCTCGCCGAGCGCGTCGCCCATGACGCCGATCTCGTCGACGCCCTCCCCGCGCACGTCGACCGCGAGGTCCCGTGCGGCGACCCGGCGCAGCGCCGCCGTGAGCCGGGACACGCGGGCGACGATGCGCCCCGAGAGGGCGACGACCGCCGTCCCGGCGACGACCGTGACCGCGAGCCCCGCGAGCAGGAGCGTCGTCATGAGCGTGCGGGAGCCGTCCGCGAGCCGGTCGGGGACCGCGCGCAGGTCGCTGTCGAAGCCCCACGCGGCGACCGTCCAGCCCCACGGCGCGTAGCGGCTGACGTCGACCGTCGCGAACCCGTCGCCCGCGAGCTCGACCCGGTGCTGCACGGGCTCGTCGCCGCTCGCCCCGGCGGCCGCGTCGACGAGCGCCTGCGCGTACGGCTCGCCGTCGGCGTCGGTCGCCTCGAGCGCCGGTCCCGCGTCGGCACCCGGCGGCGGCACGACCCACTCGCCGGCGTCGGAGAGCACCGTGAGGTACCCGTGCTCGCCGACCGTGACGGTGCTCAGGGCCTCGCGCAGCGGCTCGTCGACCGCCGCCTGGGGCGTCCCGACGAAGAGCGCGCCGACGACCTGCCCGCCCTCGAGGAGCGGGGTGTAGGCCGCGACGTAGGGCTGGCCGACGACCGTCGCGGTGCCGTAGAACGGCTGGCCCGCGGTCAGGGCCGCGACCACCGCGTTGGGCGTGCCGTCCGGTCCGACGGCGGGGATGTACGTCCCGATCGCGCGCCGACCCTCGGCGTTCTGCACGCTCGTCGCGACGCGCAGCATGTCGCCCGCCTCGTTGACCCGCTGGAACAGCGTCGTGGCGGACCCGAGGAGCTCCGTCACGTCGTCCACCACGGGCGTCCGCACCGCCGGGTCCGCGTTGCGGCCGAGGTCGGCCCCGCCCACCGTCAGGCGCGGGACCTCGACCTCGGTCCGCTCCTGCGTCACCTGGTTCGTCGCGGTCCACCGCTCCGGCTCGGCGAACGCGACGCTGCCCCGCTGCGCGAGCACCTGCGACGCGACGCGCAGCTCGGACTCGAGCCGCTCCGTCACGGTCGCGACCTGGGTCTCGACGAGGGTGAGCGCCTGCTGCGAGGTCTGGCGCATCGACTCGTCGGTCAGGGTCCGGACGTCCCGCTCGGCGCTCGAGGCGAGGCCCGCGACCTGCGACCCGCCGAGCGCGGTGAGCAGCACCGCCGTGACGACGACGGCGCCGCCCCCGGTGGCGACGAGCTGCAGGCGCAGGCTCCGGCGGAGACGTGAGGTGAGGTCAGGCACGCGAGGGCTCCCGGGGACGAGACGGCGGTGCCGGTCGTCCGCCAGCCCCCTGGACGACCAGCGGTGGCACCCGCCCCTTCGGACGCGCTCCCAGGCTCGTGAGGGGTTGCACCCGGGACCTTGGTCCCGGGTGCGGGTCTCACCCGACCGGCCGTCGCCCGCGCGGCCCGTCGCGTCAGATCTCGATGCCCTCGAACAGCTCGGTCACGAGCGCCGCGACGGGCGAGCGCTCGGAGCGCGTGAGGGTCACGTGCCCGAACAGCGGGTGGCCCTTGAGCGCCTCGATGACCGCGGCGATCCCGTCGTGCCGCCCGACGCGCAGGTTGTCGCGCTGCGCGACGTCGTGCGTGAGGACGACGCGGGAGCTCTGGCCGATGCGCGAGAGCACCGTGAGCAGCACGTTGCGCTCGAGCGACTGGGCCTCGTCGACGATCACGAACGCGTCGTGCAGCGACCGGCCGCGGATGTGCGTGAGCGGCAGCACCTCGAGCAGGTCGCGGTCGAGGACCTCCTCGACGACCTCCTTGCTGACGACCGCGCTCAGCGTGTCGAAGACCGCCTGCGCCCAGGGGTTCATCTTCTCGGACTCCCCGCCCGGCAGGTAGCCGAGGTCCTGGCCACCGACCGCGTAGAGCGGCCGGAACACCATCACCTTGCGGTGCTGCCGGCGCTCGAGCACCGCCTCGAGCCCGGCGCACAGCGCGAGCGCCGACTTGCCGGTCCCGGCGCGCCCGCCGAGCGACACGATGCCGATCTCCTCGTCGAGCAGCAGGTCGATGGCCACGCGCTGCTCGGCGCTGCGCCCGTGCAGGCCGAAGACGTCCTGGTCGCCGCGCACGAGCTGGACGTGCTTGTCGGCGGTCACGCGCCCGAGCGCCGAGCCCCGCGGGCTGTGCAGCACGAGGCCGGTGTGGCACGGCAGGTCGCGGGCCGCCGCGCCACGGGCGCTCGTCGCGAGCTCCTCGACGCCGCCGGCCTCCAGGTCCTGGTCGAGGTCGGCGAGCGCGAAGGACTCGTGCTCCCACAGCCGGGCCATCTGCTGCTCGGAGATGTCGAGCGTGTCCATCCCGGTCCAGCCGGAGTCGACCGCGAGCTCCGCGCGGTACTCCTCGGCGCGCAGCCCCACGGCGGACGCCTTCACGCGCATGGGCAGGTCCTTCGAGACCACCGTGACGTCCTTGCCCTCGGCCGCGAGGTTCGCCGCGACGGCGAGGATCCGCGTGTCGTTGTCGCCGAGCCGGAAGCCGGCGGGCAGCACGCTCACGTCGGCGTGGTTGAGCTCGACCCGTAGGGTCCCGCCCGCGGTGCCGAGCGGGATGGGGTGGTCCAGCCCGCCGTGCGCGACGCGCAGGTCGTCGAGGAGCCGGAGCGCGGACCGCGCGAAGTACCCGAGCTCGGCGTGGTGCCGCTTGGCCTCGAGCTCGGTGATGACGACGATCGGGAGGACGACGTCGTGCTCGGCGAAGCGGTAGACGGCCTTGGGGTCCGAGAGCAGGACCGACGTGTCGAGGACGTGCGTCCGCAGGCCCTCGTCGGGCCCGACCGGCGCTGTCGCACCCGCGGTGCTCGTGGTGGCGGCCGCGCTCGTGCGGGGTCCCAGATCCTTGTTGCCCACGGCAGGCTCCCTCCGGCGCGTCAGCGCCGCATCGGGCACCTCGTGCCGGCCCGCGTGAGCGGTGTGCGCCGGCAGTCGGCGACGAGACGAGGTCGGCCGGCCCCGCAGGGCCAGGACCGGCCCTCCTCCCGGAGCGGTTGCTCCATGGGCTGGCCTCCCGAGGACGGCGGGCGCCGTCCGGTGAGCCAGACGCTACGCCCGGGCTCCGACACGCGGGGCACGGACGCGCGCGGCGGGCGACATCTTCATCCGATGGATACCCGGGCGACACACACGGGCCGCGGCCGGGCCGATCCAGGCGTCCGCCCGCCGGTCGCCCGCTGGGCGTGCTCCGCGCCCTCCCGTCGCCCGCGCTGCGTGCTCAGCGTCCGAGGCGCCGCTCGCGCGCGGCGTACGAGCGCACCGCCCGCAGGAAGTCCACGCGGCGGAAGTCCGGCCAGTACGCCTCGCAGAAGTAGAACTCCGAGTGCGCGCTCTGCCACAGCAGGAAGCCGCCGAGCCGCTGCTCGCCCGAGGTGCGGATCACGAGGTCCGGGTCCGGCTGGCCGCGCGTGTACAGGTGCTCGGCGATGTGCTCGACGTCGAACTGCTCGGCGAGCTCGTCGAGGCTCGCGCCGCGCTCGGCGTGCGTGCGCAGGAACGAGCGGACCGCGTCGGCGATCTCACGCCGGCCGCCGTAGCCGATCGCGACGTTGACGTGCAGGCCCTCCACGTCGCGCGTGCGCTCCTGCGCGGCGCACAGCGCGTCGGCGGTCGCCCGCGGGAGCAGGTCGAGCGACCCGACCACCTGGACGCGCCAGCGCCCGCTCGCGGCGAGGTCGTCGACCGCGTCCTCGATGATCCTCAGGAGCGCGTCCAGCTCCTCCGCCGAGCGCGTCAGGTTGTCGGTCGAGAGCATCCACAGCGTGACGACCTCGACACCGATGTCCTCGCTCCAGCCGAGCAGGTCCACGATCTTGTCCGCACCGCGCTGGTGGCCCGTCGCGGCCGACTCGCCGAGGTTGCGGGCCCAGCGCCGGTTCCCGTCGAGGATGACCCCGACGTGGCGCGGCATCTGCGCGGGGTCGAGCGAGGCCGCGATCCGGCGCTCGTAGAGCCCGTACAGCAGATGGGGCAGGCGCACGCTCGAACTCCTCGTCAGCGGGCTGGGGACGGTCCGCGCTCACGCTACTCGCCCACCCTGCGTGCGACGGACGGTACGTCCGGATCCTGGCGCCCGGTGCGGACGAAGGACCTACGCTGACGTAACCTACGGAGACGTAAGTTGTGCTCGGCGACCGCCACCCGAGCCGTGCGCCCGACGAGGAGGACCGCCCGTGGACATCCCGCGCTCTGTCGAGCACGCCGCCGAGCAGGTGGCGGCCGCGGTCAAGCCGCGCCTGCGGGGCTGGATCCACGCCGGCATGTTCCCCGTGGCCCTGGTCGGGGCGGTCCTGCTGCTCGTCGCCGCACCCGCGGGCGCCCCGCGCACCGCCGTCGCCGTCTTCGGGATCACGTCGATCCTGCTGTTCGGCACCAGCGGCGTGTACCACCGGGGCACGTGGTCGCCGCGCGTCGCGGGCGTGCTGCGCCGGCTCGACCACTCGAACATCTACCTGATCATCGCCGGCACCTACACGCCGCTCGCCGTGCTCCTGCTGAGCCCCCGGGACGCGACGGTCCTGCTCTGGATCGTCTGGACCGGGGCGTTCGCGGGCCTGCTCATGCGGGTCCTGTGGCTCGACGCCCCGCGCTGGCTCTACACGCCGCTCTACGTGCTGCTCGGGTGCGCGGCGCTCGGCTACCTGCCGCAGTTCGCGCGCGCCGAGGCCGGCGGGGCCGCGATCGTCGCGCTCATCGTCGGCTGCGGCGTCGCGTACATCCTGGGCGCCGTCGTGTACGCCACGAAGCGGCCCAACCCGAGCCCGCGGTGGTTCGGGTTCCACGAGATCTTCCACGTGCTCACCGTGATCGGCTGGGCGTGCACGTTCGCGGCCGTCGCGGTCGCCATCGCGCGCACCTGACGGCGGGCGCGGCCGGGTCAGCCGCGCGGGACGACCGCGTACCGCCGGTTCGCGAGCGACGGGTTGCGCGCCCGCACCGCAGCCAGGCCCGCGCCGTCGACGTCGACCGTGCGGACGTCGGGCCGCTCGTCCAGCTCGAGCCCGACGACCCCGTCCGGCCCGACGACGAGGGACCGGCCGACGACCCCGGGGCCCGCCTGACCGACGCCGATCACCACCGCGGTGTTCTCGATCGCGCGTGCGACGGCGAGCGCCCGCCAGTGCATCGCCTTGAGCTCGCCCGACGCCCACGCGGCGGGCACGACCAGTACGTCCGCGCCCGCGTCCACCACGCGCCGCGCCGACTCCGGGAAGCGCAGGTCGTAGCAGGTCAGGACGCCGAACCGCAGGCCGCCGACGTCCAGCACGAGCGGCGGCGCGTCGGGCGGCCCCGCCTCGAGCCGGTCGGACTCCCGCGCACCGAACGCGTCGTAGAGGTGCACCTTGCGGTACGTGCCGACGAGCTCGCCGTGCGCGTCGATCGCGACCACCGCGTTGACGGCCCGCGCGGTGCCGGTGGCTCCCGGGGCCGCACCCGCACCCCCGCCCTCCGCCGCCGGGCCCGGCGGGGTCGGCGCCGGCAGGGTCGTGCCCGGCAGGGTCGTGCCCGCGAGCACCGCCACGCCCGTGCGCGCCGCGCGCTCGCGCAGGGCGGTCACGAACGGCCCGGTCAACGGCTCGGCGTGCTCGGGGCCGACCCCACGCGGGTCGAACGCCGAGGCGTACTCCGGCAGCACCAGCAGGTCGGCACCGGCACGGGCCGCGGTCGCGAGCGCGTCGAGCGCGACCTCCCGGGCGGCCCCGCGGTCGGCGGTCACGCGCAGCTGGCCGACGGTCACGCGCACGTCGGGCCGCGCCGGGCCGGGC